>NZ_JBFKMX010000011.1:0-54692 GCF_041629635.1 Pseudoalteromonas sp.
CGCGGATCATGCCTGAATATAAGAGATAAGGTTTCAGGTTTCAGGTTTCAGGTTTCAGGTTTCAGGTTTCAGGTTTCAGGTTTCAGGTTTCAGGTTTCAGGTTTCAGGTTTCAGGTTTCAGGTTTCAGGTTTCAGCAGAAGTTTAAAACGGGATTCGGCAACAAATGTAAAACAGGTTTTAGTAATCATCTAAAACCTGTTGTCTGAACGCTAAAATCTTCATTAACTAAATAAACGCTGTAACCAATTCTTATCTAAGTCATCTTCACACTTTTTAAGCTGCACACCATAATTACCCGTGCGCACTTTTACCTTTTGCGCAGTTTTCATTAACCATGCTTTGTTTTTATAAGTACCACGGCGGTAACCACCCCACCCTTCATGGTAGTTCAAATATTGGCCATAAGCGTCCCATTTAGACACCCCGTTAATCTTATGAGTGTTGTAAACAAACCACCCCATAAAATCGATTGCATCAGCAAAGTCATCTCGGTCTGCACCTCTGTTACCACTTTTAGTTACATAGTCATTCCATGTAGGTGTTTTGGCTTGAGAGTAACCATAAGCGGAACTGGCTCGTCCAGTTGGGATGAAACCAAGAAAATACTCCATCGGTGGTGCTGCATCGTGTTTAAACGAGCTTTCTTGGAACATCATACTCATTAATAAGTGCTTAGGTGCACCCCACTTTTCCTGCGCGTCTTTGGCATCAAAATACCAATCGCGATGCTCAAAGAAGATATCGCAAATATTATTTGGATTTTGTGGTGGTGGTGTAGCACATCCAACCAAAGTACCAGCTAAAACTAATGGCAGTATTTTTTTCATATTATTTTTTGAACTTTACTAGCAAAAACATATCTGACTTGTTAAGCAAAACACATTGTTTCATCCCTGAAAGCGAAACGCGGCCATCTAGCCGCGTTTTTTATTACTTAAAGTAATCATCTAAAAACGCAATAAAGCTTTTATCGTCACTTTCTTCTATTTCTTTTTGTTTCTTATGCGACTCAATTGCTTTAGCTAAGAACAGCGCTTCATCAAACACCTGGTAATTACTTGCCAGTGTTTTTAATTTATATTCATTCGCAAGCTTTAATGCATAATGACCATTATCTTCTTCGCTTTCTAATAGATTAGCTAAGAACTGACCAGAATATGTGAGTTCTGGGTGAGTAATTGCTCTGGCAAGCTTTGCAATAACATCACTATATTGCGTTGTCTCAAACGCGTCATCAAATAAGCTAGCAACTTTAGTAAGCTCAGTAAAGATTGATTCAGCCCATGAAGACAGTGTTTGTGCTTTACCTTTATTTGATAATTCAAGCCCAGCTAAGCGCCCTTGATTAACCACTAAATCTAAGTTTGCCTGTGTTTCAATTTGCTCTTGCCATGCTAAATCTGCTGATGGTTTGATTGCGCAATACAACAGGAACACATCTAAAAACAGAATCTGCTCTTTACTAATCCCCACTTTTGAAAATGGATTAACATCAAGTGCGCGCACCTCAATGTACTCTACACCGCCATCAGCAAGCGCCTCACTCGGAGTCTGTCCCGATTTAGCGTTTCGCTTTGGCCTGATTGGCGAGTAGAACTCATTCTCTATTTGTAAGATGTTTTGGTTTAGTTGTTTTGCTGGCTGACCTTTATAATCACCAAATTGTTGATACAAATCAGACGTCATAGAAATAGCTTGTTTAAAACCTTCAAGATATTCTTCTAGGCTATTGTACGTCACTCGCAAGCTTGATTGCGCACTATTAGTGTAACCTAAATCCCCTAAGCGGAGCGAGGTAGCATAAGGCAAGTAAAGCGTGCCCTTACCTAATGACTCGAATGGTAAATTGGTTTTGCGCCCCCCCAAAAACGAGCTACAGAGCGCAGGCGACGCGCCAAATAAATAACTAATAAGCCACAGTTCACGTTTAAAGTTCCGAATTAAACCAAAATACTTGTCTGATATATAGTCGCTTAATTGTGCCGTGCTCTCTTCAACTGTTTGCAACTTTTGCCAAAACTCAGTTGGGAAAGACAAATTGAAATGCACACCTGCAATCGCTTGCATCATGCTACCGTAGCGATTTTTTAATCCTTTACGATACAAGGTTTTCATTTGACCGATATTAGAGTTGCCGTAATCGGCTAGTCTGATTTCATCTTGGTCTTCAATAAAGCATGGCATGCTAAGCGGCCATAATTCTTCATCGTCGATATTAGAGAGCGTAAATTTATGAATATCTTCAAGTTGCGCAAGGGTTGTATCAATATCACTACACGCAGGCGTAATAAACTCTAATAATGATTCAGAGAAATCAGTAGTAATGTACGGATGCGTTAATGCACTACCAAGGGCACTTTGATGAGATGTTTGTGCCAAACGGTGTTTATTAATACGTAAACACTCTCTTTCAACACCGCGTTTGATACCTTTTAATGCACTTGTAGAACCTTGTTCAGATAAGGTGCTTAGTATCGAATCAATTGACGCTGTTTTCAAAAATTCAGTCCTCTCACAGCGAGTCCTTACTAAGGTTGTCGCTTTTTCAACATCTTATCAATGTATGGACAACATTGCGATACCTCAAGATGTAAGATCAAAATTAATCGTAACCAGATTTTAATGACAATAGTGCAACAATATTTACAAACACTAAAAGGACAATGAGATTAATAGCTTAGATAAAAGAAATCAGCCTAAAAGGCAGTAGCCTTGAACAAAAGCATAGGCTATAGTTAAAAGATAATTAGTTTAAGGAAAATTAGATTATGTACAGGTTTACTGTCATAACCCTACTATTTACTATAGTGATTTGTTTTGCTAATAAAGCAATCGCCAAACAATTAACCGTTTATAGTTGGGTAGATGAAAAAGGCGTAGCACATTTTTCATATGTAGAACCTCCTCAGAAAGAAGGAGTACGTTCTTTTGAGCTTAAGGATCATTCTTCTTTTGGTGCCGAAAAAAGAAAATTAGAAGTTGGACAAGAAAGTGTAACAGATGATGACACAGATCCCTTGATAAATCGCAAAAAAGAATACTGCGAGAATGCAAAACATAATTTAAGTGTTTTAGAAAACTATTCACAAGTTACACAAGTAGATGATAAAGGAAGAGAAATCATCATCTCAGGTGATGAAAAAGAGAAATATATAAAACAGGCTAAGCAACGCATTAAAGCATTTTGTAACTAATAAAAAACCACCCAATGGGTGGTTTTTTATATAAAGATTTATTACTTAGCGGTGATTACCATCTCGTTTTCCTTACAATCCACTATAAAACAATTGCCTGGTTTAAAGTCACCCGATAACAAGGTTTGTGCCAACGGGTTCTCAATCGTTTGCTGAATCGCGCGTTTAAGAGGGCGTGCTCCAAATACGGGGTCAAACCCTGCTTCTGCAATTTTATCAAGTGCGGCATCAGTTAGCTCAAGTTGATAACCATTATCAATTAACCGTTGTTCAAGACGCTGTAACTGAATTTGAGCAATATTTTTAATATGCGCTTGCGCAAGCGGATGGAATACAACCGTTTCATCAATACGATTTATAAATTCCGGTCTAAAGTGCTGTCCAATCACTGACATTAAGGTATTTTTAAGACCTACATAGTCATTATTACCTGCCTGCTCCTGAATAACATCTGAGCCTAGGTTAGAGGTCATGATAATTACAGTATTCTTGAAGTCGATTGTACGTCCTTGGCCATCCGTTAAACGGCCATCATCGAGTACTTGCAATAGAATGTTAAATACATCTGGGTGTGCTTTTTCAACCTCATCAAGTAATACTACCGAATAAGGTTTACGACGAACCGCTTCCGTTAAGTAGCCACCTTCTTCATAGCCAACATAGCCTGGAGGTGCACCAACAAGTCGAGCCACCGAGTGTTTTTCCATAAATTCAGACATATCAATGCGTACCATGGCTTCTTCAGTATCAAACATAAAGTTCGCAAGCGCCTTGGTTAACTCGGTTTTACCTACACCTGTTGGACCTAAGAATAAGAACGAGCCAATTGGACGATTTGGATCTGCCAAGCCTGCGCGCGAGCGTCGTATCGCATTTGAAACAGCAATCACAGCTTCATCTTGACCCACCACTTTCTCATGTAATTTGTCTTCCATTGAAAGCAGTTTATCGCGTTCACCTTGCAGCATTTTTGCCACCGGAATACCAGTCCAGCGGGAGAGAATTTCAGCGATTTCATTCTCACCTACTTTGTTAACTAACAAGCTCATATCTTGCATTTCAGCCTGCGAAGCTAAATCAAGTTTACGCTCAAGCTCAGGAATACGGCCGTACTGTAATTCACTCATGCGTTGTAAATCACCTGCACGTCTTGCAACTTCAAGGTCTAGTCGAGCTTGTTCAAGCTCAGTTTTGATTACTTGCGTACCTTGCAACGATGCTTTTTCAGCATTCCATACTTCATCCAGTTCATTGTATTGACTGTCGAGTAACTTTATCTGTGCTTGAATATCTGCCTGACGCGATTTAGAGGCTTCATCGGTTTCTTTAGCAAGGGCGTTATCTTCAAGCTTAAGTTGAATGATCTTACGCTCTAGACGATCCAACTCTTCTGGCTTTGAATCGATTTGCATACGAATGTTTGAGCCTGCTTCATCAATCAAATCAATGGCTTTATCAGGTAGTTGACGATCACTAATGTAACGATGTGAAAGTGTAGCTGCTGCAACAATTGCAGGATCAGTAATTTCTACACTGTGGTGAAGCTCATAACGCTCTTTTAGTCCGCGTAAAATGGCAATGGTGTCTTCCACACTTGGTTCTTCAACAAGTACTTTTTGGAAACGACGTTCAAGTGCGGCATCTTTTTCAATGTACTGACGATATTCATCAAGTGTTGTGGCGCCAACACAGTGAAGTTCACCACGAGCAAGTGCAGGCTTAAGCATATTACCTGCATCCATCGCACCGTCAGTTTTGCCCGCGCCAACCATAGTATGTATTTCATCAATAAATAGAATGATTTGCCCTTCTTCTTTAGCAAGTTCATTGAGTACAGACTTTAAACGCTCTTCAAATTCACCTCGGTATTTAGCACCTGCTACAAGTGCCCCCATATCGAGTGATAAAACACGTTTGCTTTTTAATCCTTCTGGTACTTCGCCATTTATAATACGCTGTGCTAAACCTTCAGCAATGGCGGTTTTACCTACCCCAGGCTCACCAATCAGTACTGGGTTATTTTTAGTGCGGCGCTGTAATACTTGAATGGTTCTGCGAATTTCTTCATCGCGACCAATTACAGGGTCAAGCTTGCCTAATTCTGCACGTTCAGTTAAATCAACTGTAAATTTTTCAAGAGCTTGACGTGTATCTTCTGCATTTGGACTATCTACTTTTTGGCCACCACGTATGGCACTAATAGCAGTTTCAATTTTATTTTGCGTTAGACCAAACTGCTTAAATAAAGCGCCAAGCGGGCCTTTATCTTCGCAAGCAACTAAAATAAAAATTTCACTCGAAATATAGGAATCTTTTCGCTTTTGCGCATGTTTATCACATAGGTTAAGTAAATTAGCCATGTTGTGTGATAACTGAACATCACCACCCACACCATCAACCTTGAATAACTTATCTATTTCGGCAGACACCTTAGTCATCATTTCGTCTGCGTTGACACCTGCTTGCGCTAGTAAGGCGCGAACACTTGAACCAGTTTGCGTTAACAAACTATACATTAAATGAACTGGCTCAATAAATTGATGATCGCGACCTAGTGCTAATGATTGTGCATCAGCAAGGGCAGCTTGAAATTTACTGGTAAATCGATCTAAACGCATGCTAAACACCCTTATGAAAATAACTTCTATTGTAGTTATAAATGGGTATGAATATTTTTAAGATCAAGTGAAAAGAATAAATACGCTTAATATATTTACACTAACATGATTATTTATTGTTCAATATAAATAACATGCGCATTGCGCCCTGTTTTACCATCTCGGCGATAGGAAAAAAATAAATCTTCTTGATTTACAGTGCAGTATTCTCCACCGCTAACCTTGGTTACATTATTTTTTGCAAGTACCAGCCGTGCCAACTGGTAAATGTCTGCCAAAAATTTATTAGGTTGATTAGCTACAGGTTCAAAACAACTATTTGCTTCAGTATGCTTGTTACTAAACGCATCACGCACTTCTCTGCCTACTTCAAATGCAGTTGGACCAATTGCGGCGCCAAGATGGACCATTAAATTTGTTGCTTTGAAACATGCCAAGGTGTTTTCAATAACACCATTTAATAACCCGCGCCAACCAGCATGCAAAACAGCTACTTCGTCTCCGAATTCAGAACAAATAAACACAGGTAAGCAATCAGCTGTCATTATTGCGAGTGGGGTATTCGTTTGCCGTGTATAAAGCGCATCCGCTTCTATTAACAGGTCTATTTCGCTTGTCGCATCAACAACAACGACCTTATTACTGTGAACTTGAGATAGCCAATAAGCAGGGGCCGGTAGTAACTTTGTTAATCGAGCCCTGTTTTCGATAACATCCTCAGGCTTATCTTCAACATGAAATGCTAAATTGAGAGAATTAAAAGGCGTTTTTGAAACGCCTCCATTGCGCGTGGTTGAAAAGGCAAAAACCTTTGCAGGTGCTTGCCAGTTTACCGCAAGTGTTTTCATTAATATCCGATGCTCGGATTTGCCTTAGTATCTTGACGCAGCGCTTCCGTTAACAGTTGCATATCTTCTGGAATGGGTGCCTGCCAACTCATCATCTCACCTGTAATTGGGTGTTCAAGTTCCAATTTAACTGCATGAAGTGCCTGGCGTTTAAAGTTACGTAGCACTTCAATAAATTCAGGCGATGCATTTTTAGGTGGGCGTGGTCTACCATGATAGAGCGGATCACCAATAAGCGCATGATTTAAATGCGCCATATGCACGCGGATTTGGTGCGTACGGCCGGTCTCTAAACGAAGGCGTAAACGCGTATGCGCTCTAAATTTTTCAGCAACACGATAATGTGTCACGGCTGGTTTACCAAACGGATTTACCGCCATATGGGTACGCTTTGTGTTGTGACGACCAATTGGCGCATCAACCATACCACCCGCAGTCATTGTGCCATTACAAATTGCTTCGTACTCACGCGTAAAATTACGTCTTGCTTGTAGGTTAGCAACTAAATGGGTTTGAGCAGGTACCGTTTTAGCAATCACCATCAAGCCTGTGGTATCTTTATCAAGACGGTGCACAATACCTGCACGCGGAACTGCATCTATGCCAGGATAATCGTGCAACAACGCATTCAACATGGTGCCATCTGGATTACCTGCGCCAGGGTGCACAACTAAACCTGCTGGTTTGTTAACAACCAGAATGTGTTCATCTTCGTACACTTTATCAAGATCAATCTTTTGCGCTTCAAAAACCACTTCTTTTTCAAGTTCAGCATTGATTTCGATGTGTTCGTAACCCATTAATTTTTCTCTTGGTACATTTCGTACCTCACCATCGACAGTTACCATATTGTCGAGGATCCAGTTTTTAATTCGCGAACGCGAATAATCTGGGAACATTTGCGCTAAAATTTGGTCTAGACGTTTACCGCCTAGTTCAATTGGTACTTCAGCTGTTAAAGTAATTTGCTCTGCCATTGTGCCGCTTAATTATGTAAAATCCAATGCAAGCTATTGCTTACTAGGTTAGAATCGCTAATATGCATAGTTTACTCGGTTTTGCTGACTGAGCCTAGGGTGGAATCCCAAACAAGATAATAAAAAGGTGTATTTTAATGACAAACGTAGTTGGGAAGCGTTCGCTTAGTAAACGTTCTATTGCAATGATTTTTGCAATCTCAGTGTTATCAGCATGCTCTTCTGCACCAGATGAAGAAGAAATTCAAAGAGTTCCGAATAAATCAGCACAAGCCCTTTATCAAGACGCTAAAGAGACGCTTGATTCAGGTTTATATGTACGTGCAGTTGAATTATTAAGTGCAATTGACTCTCGCTACCCATTTGGTCCTTTATCTAAGCAAGTTCAAATGGATTTAGTGTACGCGTATTATCAATCTAATAATACCGAACAAGCGACTGCAACAATTGACCGTTTCATTAAGCTAAACCCGAATCATAAAGATTTAGACTACATGTACTACATGCGCGGTTTAGTAAATATCAAAGCGCATGAAAATGCGTTCCAAGAGTATTTTGGCATCGACCGCGCTGATCGTGACACAAAACGCACACGCATTGCCTATGAAGACTTCGCAACATTGGTAAAAAACTACCCGGACAGTAAATATACTGATGAAGCAAAAAAACGCATGGCGTGGCTTTTAAACAAAATGGCACGTTATGAAATTAAAGTTGCGAATTACTATTATGAGCGAGAAGCATATCTAGCAGCAGCTAACCGCTGCAAATACGTGGTAGAGCATTTTTCAAAGAGCAGTTACACAAAGCAAGCGCTTGAATTAATGGTTAAAAGCTATGATAAGCTCGGATTGAGCGAGTTAAAAAGTAATGCGCAAGCAGTGCTTGATGCAAATAAGTAAGTACGATACTCATATAAAAAAGGGGCTATTAAGCCCCTTTTCACTTTTGAATGCTTTAAAGAAATATTAAATCGCCGCCTCGTCTTCTTCTTGTGTACGAATACGTATAACGCGTTCTACTTCTGAAACAAAAATCTTACCGTCACCAATTTTACCCGTTTGCGCTGTTTCAACGATTACATCAATAGCCCGATCAACATCTTCATCCGCTAATACAATATCAAGTTTAACTTTTGGTAAAAAATCGACCATGTATTCAGCTCCGCGATAAAGCTCTGTGTGCCCTTTTTGGCGACCAAAGCCTTTTACTTCACATACCGTCATCCCAGTAATGCCTATTTCTGAAAGCGCTTCACGAACATCATCAAGTTTGAAGGGCTTAATGATTGCTTCTATTTTTTTCATCGAACCATTTCCAATTTGCTAATTATCACCATTCTATCTCGTTAACTCATCAATTCAAGGTATTTACTTATAGACAAAAGGGTGAATATTTAAATCGATATAAATAAGTGTTCTAAACGTATTATGCGCATTACTAGCTTGAGATTATGAAAAGCGTATAATAATCAAAGGAGGTACAGATTATGAAACATGTACAAAAAGGTGTTACCTTGCTGGAGGTAATGATTGCAGTTGCCATTCTTGGTATTGTTTCAGCAATAGCGTTACCTAGTTTAGGGCCTATGCTTGAAGCTGATCGTGCTGACAGCTTTATTGATGAATTTAGCAGAACCATTAAGTATGCTCGTGCAAAAGCTACCACAACTGATGAATATGTCGTAGTGTGCCCTATTGCTTCACCTCAAACTGGTGGTGCTTGCTCTGCCGATTGGAAAAACAACCCTATTGTCGCATTTGTGGATAAGGGGCAAGATCTCAGCTTTAATACAACCAATGATATGCTTATCAGAGTTATGTCACTTCCTGGTTCAAATGATAAGGTCAGCCAAAATAAAGGCAATACTGCTATTACAATAGATGGGCAAGGTAGAGTCAACCAAGAGCACCAATTTGTAATTTGTCCCAATGGCAAAAACGAAAATACATCTGCACTGCAGGTCAGTGTTTCAGGAAATACTTGGAAATTAGGTAGTAATGTTCTTACTTGCGGAACTGTTTAAATAAACTAAGCTAACTATTACAATTTAGCTTTTAGAGGCTTCACGGATGAAGCACACAATGTATGGTTATACACTCGTCGAAGTTGTAATTTCAACCCTTCTAATAGGCATACTATCCAGTATTACGCTGCCTAACTTGTCTCGCTTTTTAGCTCAAAACCGTCTTGATAATTCAATGTCACATGTTTTGAAATCTCTCCACGTTGCGAGAGGCTATGCTGTTTCACATTCGACAAATATTACAGTTTGCCCTTTAATCTCAGGAAGTTGCACTAAAGATTGGCAAAACAACATTTATATTTTTGAAGACAGAAACAGCAATCTATCCCTTGATGAAAGCGAGTATATAATTAAAGTTGTTGAAAAAGTTCATGATCGCGATGAATTCAGCTACCCTCGCACAGCAATCACATATAGAGCGGATGGTTCAATTAATTTTATGCAATCGGGCAGCTTTATCTATTGTAATAATAGGTACCCAGATCTTACGGGTAATCAAATAACAGTTAGCCAAGTTGGCAGAGTGCGAATTAAAGATTCTGATAAGTGTGAAAAACCGAGTTTGTAGATCCACAGTATCAAAATCACAGTGTTGCTTAATCCAAAAACACAACATATACAACTGAGCACATTAACTAAAAAAAAGCGCATAACGCGCTTTTTTTCATTTTAAATTCAATTTACCTATTCCAACATGTGTTATTACCACCTGACCCAGTCGCTGTCTTTTGACCTAGCTCATCAATCTTGAAACTAGCACATTCAGAATCTTTCGTAGCAGGATAATCTATTGGACTAGCCGTAACTGAAAAAGTACTGCCGTCAGAAGTCAATGTAAGGGAAAATAGCCCTGTATCACTTGTGCTCTGAACTCCCAAATCACCCAAGGCTGATGTATATCGATGATTATCTGCATAAAATTGCTCTTGTCGATTAGCAATATCAAGTAATGAAGACATCGCCTCTGCCCGAGAGCCTTTATACAAGTAAGCAACATATGACGGGTATGCAATTGCCGTTAAAATGCCAATAATCGCCACAACTATCATCATCTCAATTAACGTAAAACCTAACAACTTTTTCATTTTTAATTAACCTTATTCGTTGTTTCGCGGTACATATAGCTACGGTGAGTTTTGAAGCCAACAAAATTACCCGTTAACTTTATAGAACAGTTACTTCCGTTATCATCACACACCAACTCAGGCACCGCACTGTCATTGATTGATTTCGCTTTGATAATACCTGAGTTATTTTCACCGGCCCCAATACCAATTAATAAAAATTGAGACTTTTGCTTACTATCTTCAGAGTAAACAAGTTCCGGCGTCGGTGGAATACTATCTCCAGTTCGAGTGTAAGCATTTTCATAAATGTTTACCGCATAATGCAAGTGGAATGCATATAAACGCCCTTCACCGCCCGTTAAAGAACATGTTGAATTTCCACTTGCACCAGCAATAAATGTTGGGAAGTAGGCAACCCCACCAATGATAGCAGGCTTAGCAAGCGCTTTTTCACCACTTCCTGTGAGTGAATACTTCCAGCCCTTGTACTGGGCATATTGAGATTCTTTTTCAATAAACTTCTCAGGATCAGAAGTTAAACTACCAAATGTATTAGGATCGATTTGCATTAGCTCTGAGGTAGTAATGCTTTTTGGGGCATTTGTTTTATATGACTTTGTAATAACATTAACATCTCTAATCATATAAAGACTATCATTACTAGACGTGTTTAATGGGTTCGTTCTATCACCGCTTCCTACAACAACCGCTTCAAAAGGTACTGTTACACGTGTTGCCTTTACAACTTCTCCATCAAGCTTAAAAGTTGTCACCTTGCTATAGAAAGTTCTGGCAACCTCTGGTTGATAAAAGAAGTTTCCTGAAAGACTTGCAAATTCAAAAGCTGACCAATCCGCCGTATTAGTGCCAGCCAAATCGATTCGCCAAATTTTACCACCGGTATCTGCAGCATAAAGCCTATCCGTATAGCCATCATAATCAGAGTCTAACGTTGCAATTTGTCCCGTAATACCATTTTGGCCTGCAAATGAAGTATCATTTGTACTCCATACATAGTTACCAGTTGCCGCATCGACTAAATAAACTCCAGCTCCCACTGTGTTAGCTGCGCCATCCTCAAATTGTTTTTTATCGTATCCACCACCAAAAACAAGCAATGGTTTTTCTGCATAAGACGGGTGATTAACATACACGACTTTAGGTTGTGACCACGTTTGCCCTAAGCCAGTATAATCTGCGGCTCCCTTTTTCCATAAAAGTGAAGGGGAGTTAGGATTAGAAATATCAAAAGCATAGTAAGAACTACCTCCGCGACGCATCCCGAAAAACGCCCAAGCATCTTCCCCTGAATTGACTATTCCATCACCGTTTTTATCATCATGATAAATTGTCGGAGTTAAATCCATACCATAAACTTTACCAACTCCGTTTTGTTTAAGGCTTGATTGGATAGAAAAAAGTTCAGATGGAATAAAAGCCCACTTTTCTTTAGCCTGTGTTTCGCTAGTATCTTCAAAAAAGTGAACAAAACCTGAATTAGTGCCAAAAATTAAATGAGTTTTATCGCCTTCGCTTGTTTCATATGTAATTGCCGCGGGCTTTGAGTGCAGTGCATCACCTAAGATGTGATCTCTGACAATAGCATTATTGTCTCCATCATAACCATTTATGCCCCGCATCCATTCAATCATTTTCTTAGCTTGCTCAGTATCCGAAATGGATAATGCAGTTTGTACTGCACCAACTACAGCACTATCCGTAGTAACAAGTTTATTCTCACCAATATCCGTAAGAATGATTCGTGAATCAGGATGAGCTATATTCTCTTCTAGACCACCAACAGCGACATTGCTGCCATCGGCTCCTGGAGTAACACCATCCTTCGCAGAAAAGTCACGCCAAAAAGTTTTTGCCTCATCTTTAATACCACCATTATTATCAATCGCATTTTGAGCGCTTTGATCCACCACGCTTTGACCACTGATCTTTAATTTTTTAATATTCCCATTCCACTTTGAAAAACCGGATGGTGAGAAAAGTGAATAATAAACAAACTCTTTGGTACGAGTATTATCGCTTTGACTCGCTGCAACTGATGGTGAAGTAAAGTTCCCCACTCGATCTAAAATATCATTAATAGTCGCATTCAGTGACGATGCTAATTTACTTGCATCTGTTGCATCTTGATATTTACCTTTGCCATAAGCATCAGATGCCATATTTTCAAGCATTTTAATCGACTCTGGTTTCATACCATTACCAAAACCAATGGTATAGGTGTACACAAAATTATCCTCCGGAGTACTTGGATACATATCGTTATTAGCCATGTATTTTGCAAGTTCAGGTAACAAAGTCTCAGTACTTGAGTAAGATGTGTTCGTTAATGATTGGATTAAGCTTGTGGCATCTGTTCCACTTGTTGGATCACCATCTGTCATAAAAATAACATATGCATTATTTTCACAGCGAAGTTTTCCATCTGCAGACCGTCTAAATGGCGAGTCATAACTACTGCCATCATCAATCGAAGTATCACGGTCACTAAAATCATACGCTTCATACAGGCTACCGTCACTTAAATAACGATATATTTCGAAAGCACTATCCATTAAAGGTGTTGACCCCGAAGCTGGCAGATTATTTACGATAGATTTTAATTTGGTTTTATCTGTTTCAGCACCAATACCTAACACAATATAGCCTGATTGACCACCACCAAATCTAGCAAGACCAAACTCTACATCGTCGGTTGAGTCAATAAGACTATTAACCGCTTCTTGTGCTACTTGCATCCGACTTTTTGGGCAATCAATGACTTTATAGCCATCATTTCTTTCATAACACTTTCCATCCATACTTCGACTAGGCGGTGTTAATGCACAGTGAAATGAGCTGTATCGAGTTGAACAACCACTTACTTGACAATCACTATAGCGGTATCTTTTATAGTAACAAGTTCTACCGGTAACCGAAGACCATTGCATACTACCAGAAGTATCAAACATCAGCATGACCCGGGCTTTTTCTTTTTCATTGAGCAATGATTGAACATAAATTTCGATATCTTCAGCAAACACTTTTGGGCTCAAAGAACACAATAGAAGAAAGCTACTCATTACAGCCAAAAGTTTCATTTTAATGTGCGTTGTCATATTAAAGGCCTCCAATCATTTCTTGGGTAATACCAGTATTTAATGTCATGGTGTGTTTATTGCCTTTTCCATAACCTTTTGATGTGGTTAATTTTAAATAATTGCATTTCATATTTGGTGTCGGTGCAAATCGTGGTGGGCAGTCTAACAAGTCTGTCACTGGACTAGTGTTATCATTCACCATAATAATCTTGGAGCCTGAGGACGCGATGGTGATTGTTTTAGTCGACGGGTAAGCGCTTTTTTTGATTAAGAACTGGTTCTTTTCTTTTTTAGCAAGCTCGTCTTTGATCGCTTTTTCAGTATCGCCTCGTGTTGTGGCTTCAGTGCGGTATGTTTCCTGTGCCGCGTTTACCATTTTACTGTCTAGTGCACTTCCACTCATCACGCTCACGGCAATACCAGACACCATTAAAATCATCAGCATTGCCGCCACTAACACAATACCTTTTTGTTTATTTAGATTGTCCATTGATCACTCCCAACATTCACCAAGCGTACTGTTGACGTTAACAGTTTACGACGAAAGCCATCATTAAAGGTCAATTCCCTTTTCTGATCTCCTTCACCACCTAAAACAAATGTTTGGCTTTGTGGCGGGTTACTTCTATCATCTTCAAGCGTTCTTACTAGTAAGAAGATTTGCACACTCGATACAACAGCACTTTGCTGGTCCCAATCGTTTGCAGCCATTTGAGCTGTTGTTTTATAGGTATCTACTCGTGAATCACCATTAGTATCTAAACCAAAGATAAGTCTAATATTTTCTACGCCTTCCATTATAGTTTCAGAGCGCATTGCCCCATTTGTTAAGCGCATTCTTCTTAGTGTTGGTACAGCAACACTTTTCCCATTTAGGGTATAAGTTTGATTTTGCACAAAGTAAACATTGTGCGCATATTCCCAAACCTTGGCGTTACCACCAGGGTTGATAACTGCGCCTGTGCCTCCCATAAATCTGGCCGTTTGTGGTGTGGCAATAAAATAAGTATTTGACGCTGTTGTTATACCTGTTATCTCTTGGCCTAACACTCGTTTAATTTGTAAAATATCACTGCCTTGTTGCGGGCCACTGACACAATTTAATTCAGTGCCAGCTTTGGCCTCTTTTGCATAAAGCACTTTGAACGCGTCATTAGCAGCTACTCCCGCTTGTGGAAAGGAGCGATTATTTGTCCCTTCAAAACAATCATTCGCTGGGTTGCTTGGACTTGCATCAGTTAAAACGGATGCACTTGGTATGGATACAAAGTTCCCCCAAAATCCGGCTAACTCAATATCGCGCTTTAACACATCCATAGCTAATCGGCCTGATTCTTGTAATTCTCCGATATCCATAGTGTCAGAAGTCGTAATTTTCATACCTAAATAAGTAAACATCACACCAGCTAAAATAAAAGCTCCGACAAACAATGAAATCATTAATTCCAACATGGTAAAGCCATGTTGTTTAAATTGATTAAAACCTTTCATTATGCTGACCTCATAAATACATAGCTGTCTAACACAACTGTTCTACGGTTTGAAACCGTGCCACATTTAATATCTTTGTTGGTTGTTTCAGTTAGCTTTTGTCGTCCTTGCCATGCAACAACCACACGCAGGTTGACACCATCACCATCCGCAGTCGGTGTAATACACACTGTCCCATTTGCCAAAGAACCTGTATTGTCAGCTACGCGCAGAGCTTTTTGCCATTGAAAAAGATCATATTCTGCAATCCCTGCTGAGCTACAGCGGGTATTTAAACAATCTTTTTCTTCAGGGGTATCTAGATAACTAAATGTTTTAGTGTAATTTGCAACAAGCCCGGCTGTATCATTCGCGCGAATACGTTCAACAATATCATTGGCAAGCGCCAATGCGGCACTGCGCTGATTTGCGTCATAACTGGCTTGCTTTGCACCCGTCTGCAACGCAACCGTACCTAACAAACCAACTGTTAATACGATAAATGCCACAAGCACTTCAATTAGAGTAAACCCTTGATACTTGGCTTTGACTTTTATAGGAGAAAAAAATGAATTTGCTGTTCGCACTTTTCATCCGCCCTTAAACTGAAATTTTTCTAGTTTAATAGTCGCTGATCAAATAACGAAACTCAATTTACCAGTTATTAACGGTCTGATTTTCCGATAAACGGTATTTATTTCTGCAGAAGTTGCTTAAGATTAGGCCACTCTCGACGGCTCACTTCAATTTTGTCATCTAAATCAAGTAGCCTTAGCCAATGTTTATTGGTGTCGTGACCAATCTCATAGAGGTAGCTACTGTTTACTATGGTATTGCGATGTGCTCTCACAAAAAAAAGTGCGTAGTCATTTAAAAGCTTTTTAAGAGACCCTTCAATTAAAAAGCTGCGTGACGGTGTAATTACTCTAAGGTATTTATCTTCTGATTTTATTAATCTGATATCGGAAATTAATATCTGTTTGTGTAAACCATTTTCTAAATAATCCAATGCTTCTTGCTGTTTTAGCGCTGTGTGGGCTCTATGGGTCATTTGTAATCCTGACAACGCTTTTGCAAGAGACTCTTCATCAATAGGCTTAACCAAGTACCCCTGAGGTAAAACTGTAAATGCTGGCAACGCTTTATCTGTGTACGCTGTAATAAAAATGATTGCAGGAGGTGGATCAATCTCTTTTAGTTTTTTCGCAAGTTCTATACCCGATATCCCAGGCATTTCAATATCTAAAAGCACTAAGTCTGGCATAATATCACTGCAAACATTAAGCGCTTCATTTGCATTACCAGCTAAAGGTAAAATAGAAAAATCAGGGCGCAGTTTTTGTAATAACCTCGAGATTCTTGCTCTGGCTAGCGGCTCATCATCAACAATTAAAACATTCATAGCTATCTCGGGATCACTAATTTAGTTCGAAAGCGCTCACCTTGAATAAAATGCGTAAGTTTAGCGCGCTGACCAAAATACATATGTAAGCGTTCTTTAATGTTCTCTACTGCAATGCCGTTTGAAGGACGAGATTTTGATGCATCTTGCAAATAAGGGTTATCAACAATAAGTGAAATGGAACTGTTACTGACCAATAACTTGATTGACACAGTAGAAGAACTTTGATTTGGTTCCACACCATGACAAATCGCATTTTCTAATAATGGCTGAATAGTCAATGCGGGCACATTCAATTCAGGCAGCAGCTCTGGTAATTGCCAGTCAATGGTCAATCTATCACCAAAGCGCCAAGATTCTACCAACATATATTGCTGCGCTAATAAAATCTCTTTAGCTAGCGGAATAGCTTCATCACAATGCATTGCTGCACGCGATAAATCAGCCAGCGCTAAGATCGTTTTCTCCGCATCTTCGGCATTATGATAAACAAGTTCCGCCGCCATATTTAAACTGTTAAATAAGAAGTGTGGCCTTATTCTAGCTTGCAGCGAGCTTAGCTGCGCTTGTGTGGCAATTTGCTCTGAGTACCCACGTTCTGCATGCATAACGCTGAATTGCGCATAAAGTACTGCAATATTAAAAGCGATAAGTAAGTTTCTACTCAAAAATTCAAACAGTGTAATATTGTCCAGTATTTCCAGAGAAAAAACCAAGTAACTGGTGGCTAAAGTAAAACCACAGATGACTAAAATCAACACCATTAGTTGTTGCTGATAGCTGGCTTTACGCAATTGCGTTTTTAAAAGGTAAATCGAACTAAGGCTTGCTAGTGAAACAAAGTGGATAAACAAACTCACAGGAGCGAGTGTAAGCCAAGGATCCGTATGAAGTAATGGTGAAAAGGTTAAAATAATTGCCAACAGCTGGCCAACAATAATTACTGCCAACAGTGCTCTATCATTAAGTAAGCTTGCTAATAAATCACCTTTAATCTGACTCATTGAAATCATTAGCAAGCCTTATAATTATCTTAATTCAGCAGGTACCGCAAAAATGATATTTTCTTCTTCGCCTGGGTTTTCTATGGCTTCCGTACCACCCCACGCTTTTAGTTGATCTACCACTTGTTGTACTAATACCTCTGGTGCAGATGCCCCAGCAGTGACACCAACCGTACTAATACCTGAGAACCAGCTTTGCTCCATAACAGATGCATCATCAATTAAGTACGCAGAAGTACCCACTTTTACGCTCAATTCACGTAAACGGTTTGAATTAGAGCTGTTTTTAGCCCCAACTACTAACACTAAGTCAGCTTTATCGGCTAAATCACGCACTGCATCTTGACGATTTTGTGTTGCATAACAAATATCATCTTTGCGTGGACCATGAATATTCGGGAACTTCGCACGCAGCGCATCAATCACATCGGCAGTATCATCCACCGACAGCGTTGTTTGGCTGCAATAAAACAGGTTACCTGGATCTTTTACCGATAAAGTCGCAACATCATCCGGTGTTTCCACCAAATAAATACCGCCCTCATCATTATCGTACTGACCCATTGTGCCTTCCACTTCAGGATGACCATGGTGCCCAATTAACACGCATTCAGTACCTTTACGACTCGCGCGCGTTACTTCCATATGCACTTTAGTAACCAGTGGGCAAGTTGCATCAAATACTTTTAGCTCGCGACGTTTGGCTTCTTGTCTTACTGCTTGCGATACACCATGCGCACTAAAAATAACAATATTGTCATCAGGTACTTGGTGAAGTTCTTCAACAAAAATGGCGCCGCGATCTTTTAAACGATTTACCACATATTTGTTGTGTACCACTTCATGGCGTACATAAATCGGTGGCTTAAACAAATCAAGCGCGCGTTCAACTATGCTGATTGCTCTATCAACACCAGCACAAAAGCCACGTGGGTTTGCCAATAAAATTTTCATTAGTTTCGCACTTCTAAAATTTCAACTTCAAACTCAACGTGTTGACCCGCTAATGGGTGATTAAAGTCAACTGTAACAGAATCACCTGCTACTTCGCGAATTAAACCCGGTAAGTCGGTGCCATCCGGTTGTGTAAACGCAATAATTGCACCTACTTCAGCAGGTGTATCTGCACCAAATTTAGTGCGGTCAACATAATAAATATTATCTGGGTTTGGCATACCAAACGCATCTTCAGGTGCTAGCTTAAAGCTTTTTTCGTCACCTGCTGATAAACCAAGCAAACACTTTTCAAAGTTTGCCGTTAAGCTACCATCACCCATTACAAGTTTAGCTGGTTTGTTGTGCACTTTGGTTGAGTCTGCAGCCGAACCATCTTCTAACTTAATCGAAAAGTGGAAAATAACTTCTGAGTTCTCACTAATCTTTAAATCTGTCATTTATCGCTCTCTTTTTGCTCAAAAAACGCATCAAGTAACAGCAAAGCTGCGCCAATACTGATTGCTACATCAGCGATATTAAACACAGGGAAATCATATTGCTGATAATATACATGAAGAAAATCTATTACGTATCCATGTACTAAGCGATCAATCAAATTACCAATTGCACCTGCCAAAACTAATGCATACGCACTACACAGTAATTTATTAGTTGCTGGTAATTTCTTTAACCAATAAATCAGCAGCACACTGATAGTCACTGCAATCGTACTAAAAAAGTACTTTTGCCAGCCACCTGCTTCACTTAAAAAGCTAAATGCCGCACCATAATTGTGTACATAAGTGAAATTGAAAACGGGCAAAATATCAATTGTTTGGTAGAGCGACATTTCTGTACTTACTACCCATTTAGATATTTGGTCAAGTGCCAGCAAAAAGATGCTGAGCACTAACCAAATAAGACCACTACGTCCTTTTAACACGCCTATCCCCTAAGCAAATTGACGAACTTCACCTTCGCCATCTACGTTAGTTACACAGCGGCCACAAATATCTTTGTGTTCTTCATAAGTGCCTACATCATCACAGTAATGCCAACAACGCTCGCATTTTTCAGCCGACGTTGCTGCAACAGCAATAAATAGACCTTCAATATCACTTGCCACAGCATCTGCTGGACGATTTTCTTTGCTTTCAACAACCGCTTTAGATGTTAATAATACAAAGCGTAGTTCATCACCTAGCGCAGCTAATTGCTCTTCCAGTGATTTACCTACATAAAGTGTTACTTCCGCTTGTAGCGTCGCACCAATCTTTTCTTCTTTACGTGCAGTTTCAAGAACTTTGTTCACTTCTGCACGTACTTCAAGTAGCTGCTGCCAGAAGTTGTTATCAAGCTTCGCTGAATCAGCTTTAACTAAACCTTGGTACCACTCACCTGTAAACACAAACTCATCGCGTTTGCCAGGTAGCACTTGCCAAATTTCTTGTGCTGTAAAGCTCATAATTGGCGCCATCCAACGAGTCATTGCTTCAGCGATATGATAAAGCGCTGTTTGACATGAACGACGTGCAACACTGTCAGCTTTTGCTGTGTACTGACGATCTTTGATCACATCTAAATAGAATGAACCTAATTCAACAGTACAGAAGTTCATTAGTTTTTGCGTAACTACCAGCATTTGATATTCGTCATATGCTGCAATTAGCTCGTCTTGTAATACCGCTGCACGATCTAAAATCCAACGATCAAGTGCAACCATATCATCTGCTGCAACCATATCAGTTTCTGGATTGAAACCGTTTAAGTTTGCTAATAGGTAACGTGCAGTATTACGAATACGACGGTAACGATCTGCTGAACGTTTAAAGATTTCATCAGAAACCGTCATTTCAGCGGTGTAATCCGTTGATGCAACCCATAAACGTAAGATATCAGCACCCATCTTGTTCATAATGTCTTGTGGTGAGATAACATTACCAAGCGACTTCGACATCTTGCGACCATTTTGGTCAACGGTAAAGCCGTGAGTAAGCACTTGCTTATAAGGTGCATGACCGTTAATCGCAACTGATGTCATCATTGACGACATAAACCAACCACGGTGTTGGTCAGAACCCTCAAGGTATAAATCAGCAGGGCCCGTTAAATCTTCACGTGCATCAACTACACATGCGTGCGTCACACCTGAGTCAAACCAAACGTCTAGCGTGTCTTGTACTTTAACGTATTGCTCTGCATCGGCTGCACTTAAAAGTTCTGTTGTTTCTAGGTCATACCACGCTTGAATGCCCTTTTCTTCCACTTTAGCAGCAACTTGTTCGATTAATTCAGCAGTATTTGGGTGTAAGCTACCCGTATCTTTATCAACAAATAGTGCAATTGGAACCCCCCAAGTACGCTGACGCGAAATACACCAATCAGGGCGGCCTTCAACCATGTTCGCAATACGGCTTTCGCCCCACTCTGGTAACCACTGAGTCTTTTTAATTTCGTTTAATGAATCTTGACGTAAATTTGCCTGATCCATGCTAACAAACCACTGTGGTGTTGCACGGAAAATGATTGGCGTTTTGTGGCGCCAACAATGTGGGTAACTGTGATTAAGTGCATGATGGTGCATTAACGCACCTTTTTCAGTTAATACGTCAATTACGCTAGTATTCGCTTTAAATACGTGTTGGCCTGCAAATAGCTCGGTATCAGGTAAGTAAACACCATTTGCACCCACTGGGTTTGCAACTTCTAAATTGTACTGCTGACCAACCACAAAGTCTTCTTGACCGTGACCTGGTGCTGTATGCACTGCACCTGTACCAGAATCAGTTGTTACGTGCTCACCTAAAATCACAGGTACTGTGAAATCATAGAATGGGTGATTAGTTTGCAGTAATTCAAGGTCAGAACCTTGGCAATAACCAAGTGCATGGAACTTATCAACGCCGTAACGATCCATTGCATCTTTTACAAGATCAGATGCTAATACTAAACGTTGTTTGCCTTGCTCTGTTTCAACTTGTACTAAGCTGTATTCAAGACCAGCATGTACTGCAACAGCACGGTTAGCTGGAAGCGTCCATGGTGTTGTTGTCCAGATAACAATGCTGATATCGCCTTCACCTTCATGACCATCTGCTAAATTAAATTTAGAGATAAGTGCTGCTTCATCAACAAAAGTAAACTTAACGTCAATTGCAGGTGATTGCTTATCTTGGTATTCAACTTCTGCTTCAGCAAGTGCCGAACCACAATCAGTACACCAATGAACAGGCTTAGAACCTTTGTGTAGGTGCCCATTTTTAATGATGCGACCAAGCACGCGTATTGCGTTTGCTTCGAAATCGAAGTTCATTGTTAAGTATGGCTTATCCCAATCGCCAAACACACCTAAGCGTTTAAAGTCAGCCTTTTGACCTTCAACTTGCTTTTTCGCGTATTCACGACATTTTTCGCGGAATTCTGCAACAGATACTTTTTTACCAGGCTTGCCTACTTTCTTTTCTACTTGTAACTCGATTGGTAAACCATGGCAGTCCCAACCCGGCACATATGGCGCATCAAAGCCAGATAGCGTCTTAGACTTAATAATAATGTCTTTAAGAATTTTATTTACAGAGTGACCTAAGTGAATATCCCCATTTGCGTACGGAGGGCCGTCGTGCAAAATGAATGATTTCTTGCCTTTTTTAGCGGTGCGAATTTGACCATATAAGTCTTTCTCGTACCAAGATTTAAGCATTTGTGGTTCGCGTTGTGCTAAGTTACCACGCATTGGAAACTCAGTTTCCGGCAAATTTAAGGTATGTTTGTAGTCGCTCATTTAATTCTACTTTCCGTATCGGCTACTAAATTAAATCAAAATAGGCTTTTGCAGCTTCAACATCACAAGCAATTTGTGCTGTTAACTCTGAAAAGCTATCAAACTTTTTTTCATCTCGAAGTTTATGCACAGGTGCTACTTCGATAATCTGACCATAAAGGTCACGATTAAAACCAAATAGGTGCGCTTCTAAAAGGGTGCGCTTGCCGTTAAAGGTAGGTTTAATACCTATATTGGCAACCCCATAATAAATCTTGTTTGCCACTGTGACTTGAACACAGTAAACACCACTTAGCGGACTCACTTGTCGCTTAAGCGGAATATTCGCAGTTGGAAAACCAAGCTCACGCCCTTTTTTCCAACCATGTGCCACTTTGCCAATCACGCTGTATGGTCTGCTAAGCATTTCATTTGCCAGTGCAATTTCGCCATTACTCAGTGCGATGCGAATTGCAGTACTGCTAACACGACAATCTTGTTGGCGTAAGCTTGCTGTACTTTTGACTTTAAAACCATATTGAGCACCGCTTGTTTGCAACATCTCGTAGTTACCCGTACGGCCTTTACCAAAACGGAAATCATCACCTACGGTAAGCGCAGTTACGCCCAGTTTTTCAACTAAAATGTGCTCAACAAATTCTGCTGCAGATTGATTTGCAAAGGCTTCATTAAACTTAATGCAGATCACACGTTCTACACCAAGCTTAGATAGCAATGCCAATTTATCTCGCAAACGCGTTAATCGCGCTGGCGCATCACCTTTTCTGAAATATTCTTGAGGTTGAGGTTCAAAAATCATTACCGTACTTGGTAATTGATACTCCTTTGCATCTTGGATTAGCCCCTTGATAACCGCCTGATGCCCTAAATGCACACCATCAAAATTACCAATAGTTAATACACAGCCTTTGTGTTTCGGCCTTATATTGTGTATACCGCGGATTAACTCCATTACGTACTAAGAAACCTCAAAAAAAGTGAATTCAAATTTAAGCGCCCGATTATAGACTTTTTTTACTCGATTATCAGTTAATATTTTTTATTTGTCTGAATCGCACACCCATTAATAACAAGAGTGCAAAATAAACAACGACAGCAGATGCAATAAATCCACTCAACAGTAACACTTGCTTTGTAAATCCTTGCTGTTGCCAAACAAAATAGTCTTGTAATTGATACACAGCAACAAACATCAAAACACTTGAAATAAGGCATTTAATAAAAAACCAAATAGTGTCTTTTGATACGCGGTAAACCTGCTGTTTTTGTAAAAAATAATAAAGTAAAATTGCGTTACAGGTTGCTGAGAGCGATGTGGCAAGCGCCAACCCTAAATAACCAAAAATAGGCGCTAGCATTAAATTAAACGCCATATTTAACACCATTGCCGCAACACCAATTTTGGCAGGTGTTTTGGTATTTTGTTTTGCGTAAAAAGCAGGTGCTAGCACTTTAATTAACATAAAACTTAAAAGGCCAGTAGCATAAGCAGTTACGCCCATTGCCACTTTATCTACATGATTACCACTTGCCATAAATTCGCCATGGCCAAATAACACATTAATAATGACAGGAGCTAACGCAATCAAACCAAAACAGGCAGGTATTCCGAGCCAGATAACAAATCTTACCCCCCAATCCACAGTCGCCTGAAATTGTCGTGGGTCATCATTTACATGTAATTTAGACAAGGTTGGCAAAATAACCGTTGCGATACCAATGCCAAACAAGCCAAGTGGAAATTCGATTAAACGGTCAGAGTAATAAAGCCAAGCGACAGAGCCAGTAACTAGAAATGAAGCAATCACAGTATCGAGCAATAAATTAATTTGGCTTACGGATACACCAAACATCGCGGGCAACATTAACGTACGCACTTTTTTTACGTTTTTATCGCGCCAAGCAAATTTGGGTTTTACCAGCACCTTGTTTTTTCGTAAAAATGGCAATTGAAACAACAGTTGCACTGCGCCGCCAACAAATACGCCAAGCGCCATCGCAAACGCTCCAAATTCAAATTTATCGTGAAAATAATACGCACAAAAGATGATAGAAATGTTTAACAACACAGGCGTAAATGCAGCGACTGAAAACTGGTTATAAACATTTAGCACCGCGCCAGAAAGCGCAACTAGGCTGACAAAAAATAAATACGGAAAAGTCAGTTTAAGCATTTGGCTAAAAAGTTCATACTTAAACCCTTCATCTCCGCCTGCTAGGTATTCATTGTACCAACCTGGCGCAAATATCGCCGCCACAACACCTGAACCAATAACACCTAAAATAGTGACAATTAATAAAACCGTACCAAGCGTACCTGCGGCTTGTGCCACAAATAAACGTACGCCATTATCACCGTCTTTTTCTTTCACCTCGGTCAATACGGGTACAAACGCTTGCGCAAACGCTCCTTCTGCAAATAATCGGCGTAAGAAATTAGGAATTTTATTAGCAAATAAGAAGATATCGGCAGCAGCACCCGCGCCAAGTAAATGTGCGGTTACAGCATCACGTACTAATCCTAAAATACGTGATAAAAAGGTCATGAAACTCACAACCATGCCAGATCGAAATAGGCCTTTCGCCACTGTCCCACCTATATTTTTAAGACATAAAGTAAATTCAGTTCCTCAGTATGCCACAAACTGCTACAACGATGACACAGAGGTATTCACTTTGTAGCGATAATTTATCTTGTTAAGTACTAGTATTAATAAGTGCTTATTTGATATACTCCCGCCACTTGTTCGGTTGAGGCAAGCCAGTACAGCTTTTAAGCTAAACAAAAGTACAAAAGTAATTGACTTTTGCACTTTATATTGGCATATTCCTCGGCCTTTAAATTAAGCTTATTTTAAGATTGTTAGGAGCAAACCTTGGCTAACATCAAGTCTGCAAAAAAACGTGCTATTACGAGCGAAAAGCGTCGTCAGCACAACGCAAGCCGTCGTTCAATGATGCGTACTTTCTTCAAGAAAGTAGTTGCTGAAATCGAAGCGGGTAACAAAGAAAGCGCACAAGCAGCTTTCGAAAAAGTAGTTCCAGTTTTAGACCGTTACGCAACTAAAGGTCTAATTCACAAGAACAAAGCAGCTCGTCACAAGAGCCGTCTTGCTGCAAAAATTAAAGCGCTTTAATTAGTACTTTATTTTGCAAATAAAAAAACCGGTTAACACCGGTTTTTTTATACCTAGAATTCGAGTTAATACTTAAATCGCAAGTTCCGGCATTAATTTTTTCAAAATACCCGCAATCTTTTTTGGTGAAAACGGCTTAACCACGAAACCCTTTGCGCCTCGTTCAATCGCATCTTTCACATTTTCAACTGTAGAATGTGCCGATACCATAACAACACTTGCCTCAGGCGATATCACGTTGATTTCTTTAATCAATTCTTTGCCATCACCATCTGGTAATTCAATATCTAAAAATATTACGTCATACTGCTTATTTTTAATTTGTTCTAAGCATGCTTGGGCTGTCGAAGCTTCATCGATATTTACTAAACCAAAGTGAATTAATGTTTGGTGAAGAAAATTTCTCACTGTCCCTACATCGTCTACTATTAAAATAGCATGTTCACCACTCATAAATCGTCCCGTATTTATTAATGAATTATAATGTTAAACTTATATACTTATAATTCAGATCACAAATTAATGACACTATTGTCAAACGAATTTATACATATGTCTATTAAAATTAAGCGCCAGTCGCTCATGGGCGACTCAAAAAACAAGAAAAAAGTAAAACAGCGAGCAACTCAACAAGTAACCGCTCAACGTCAAACAAGTACTGTCGCTAATCAGCAAGCGACATCTCAATCTTATGCCAAAACAAAAGCCAGTAAATCAAAAAAAGTAGTTTGGATCACCATTGCCTTTGTTGCATTTGCCGCACTTATCATCCCAAAACCACAAATGATCTCTTATCAAAAGCTTAATGTGGTTGGTACCAGTATTTATTGGCCTGGTTTTTTAGGCTTACCAGCAACTATTTTAGATTCTGATTTAACACTTGCTGGCGACATTGAGCAAGGCAAGATCTATTTATGCGATAACATTAATCAAAATGTAGGGTGTCATAAATATCAAATAGTTAAACAAGAAGGCTTTATTTCTGTTATATCTCACCTTATTTCAGATTAGTTTTTTTTATTTGAAAATGACAGATTTTCTCGTTTGAAGAAAACACAAAATGCTCCGATAATTCTCACCACTTAGAATTATCGGAGGCACCAAGTGGAACACTTAATCTTTTTATCAACAAATCTTGTTATTCTCGCTTTATGTATTGGTGCTTTTTTTATTAGTAATACTAAGGTCATTAAGCTTTTTGCTGTGATATCGCTTGTATCACTTTTCGCAATGCAAAGTATGACAACAGATCCGCAACAGCATTTATCAAATATCACTCTTATTTTGATTAATGCCTTTTACCTTTTTAAAGTTTATACCCAGTATCAGCTAGAACAGAGCTAAGCATAAAGATACAATAGAGGCATGATTTCGTAATTTTCGGGGCCATGCCATGTCTAATTCAGACTCTGATCTCTTCCTTCAGCAAATGGCTGATGTTACACCGTTAAAGCAAGATGCAATAACAACCGCTAGTAATAACGCCAAAAACGCTCTTGATAATTTCTACAAGCAACAAAGTAGCAAACAAGTAAGTCTGCTCAATGATGCGTTAAAGAATACACAAGTTACTTTTATTGCACCTGATGACTATATCAGCTTTAAGTCACCAGGATTACAAGCTGGTGTATTTAAAAATCTGCGGTTAGCCAAATACGATATTGATGCAAAAATAGAGCTGCAAGGTCTATCAATAAAAGAAGCACAAAATACATTAATAAGTGAACTCACTTTGTGCCATCGCAGAAACATCCGCGTGGTACTGATAAAACACGGCGTTGGCAAAGAGAATACTGAGCAACCAGCCAAATTAAAAAGCTATGTTAACGCTTGGTTAGTAAATTTCCCATTTGTTCTTGGCTTTCATACCGCGCAAACCCACCATGGTGGCTATGGCGCGGTTTATGTGTTGCTGAGTAAAAATGAGCAAGCTAAATTAGCTAATAGAGAAATTCACGCAAAAAAATAAGGCTCAATTGAGCCTTATTCTGCATTTGTTACTACTGTAGTTTGGTTTACGGCTTCATCAGCCTGAGTGAACCAAGCACTCACTCCTAAAAAAGCAACCAATAAAGCGACTGAGCTTAGTTTGATGCCTTTTGTCATTGCGCGGTGCATAACTCCCCCAAAATGTATTTTTATTATTGTTTTTTAGTACATAATCTGTACTGAATACTCATTCTAAACAATTTACAAATTTTAACAACCCATTAAAGTGCTGGTTTTACAACCAGTATTTTTAGGGTCTGTTGATCTTTGATGTTCTATTTTTGTTCTCTTTGAGCGTGCTTTTATCGCGGCGCTCGATGTGTGGCCTAGCAATCTAAGCGAATATCGAGCAACAATGAGAAAAGTGCGCTCAAAAGAACCGTTCGGCAGCGCTTGATTGGCTTTTCTACTGTGTTATCGGCTGGCTCACATAGAATAACTATGCCACGCAGCCTCTGCCTTGTATAAAACCCAATCAAACTGCTGCAAAAATAAACTTGAAAGGTCAACAGCCCCTAATAACCTAGGTCTTTATTAACTACATTCAACAAAGGTTGATTTTGCATTAGTCTCAAATAGTTGTCACACAGCTGCTGAGTTACTGTATCCACATTACTCAAAGCAGAACAATGCGGTGTAATTGTCACACAAGCATGCTGCCAATATGCATGAGTCTTAGGTAATGGCTCGACGCTAAACACGTCTAAAATTGCATGCGCCACATGATTCATACTCAATGCTTTTAACAAACTTAGCTCTTCAACGATATTGCCCCGTGCAACATTAATCAGAACAACTCCTTCTTTTGCTTTAGCTAAAAAGTCATGATTAATAAAGTGTGTTGTTTCTTTTGTTGCTGGTAATAGGCACACAATATAGTCTGCATCTTGTATCGCGTCGGTTAATTGATCACTGCCATAACACTGAATGTTTGATAACGACTTTTTCGTTCGTGACCATACTGAAACATCAAAACCATTGATGTGTAATAAATTCGCACACGCTGAACCTAACTGTCCCGCACCCAAAATAGTTACTTTATTACCTGAAAGAGCTCTTCTAGGTTTCCATTCAGATTGTTTTTGCTGTGTAAAATAAGTTCCTAAATGGTGCTGATACGCCAATATATGGGTAAGCACATAGCGGCTCATATCTTTTGCAAGATTTTCATCCACTATGCGGGTAATCGGTACGTCAGGTAGCCCATCATACTGTAATATGCTGTCGACACCTGCGCCAAAAGAAGCGATTGCTTTACAATTTGTATAAGGTGCTAAGGATCCTTTGGGGGGTTGCCAAGCCACAATATATTCAACGCCCTGCGGTTCTTTTACATTTGGCCATACTTCAATTGCGGTGTTTGGTAATAAATTTTGCAATTTAGCAATGAGTTTTTCGAGATTACGGTTGGGAATTACTAATAAGATACTCATAAATGAACTCAACTTGGCCAAAAACTTAATCTAAATCAAATTCTAATGTGACTGGGTACCTTTTGACTATCAAAACTTGATCTAGAACAGCTTTTAATTTTCTTAGCTACCGATAATAGCCACATCAAAACAAAAGATGATTCGGGAGATTATCGATGAAAAAATTACTAACTACAGCACTATTTACTTCAGGTCTTTTAGCAGCACCAGCAATGGCCAACCTTAGCGTTAACGTAGGTGCAATCAATGTAAATCCTGATAGTGGGACAAGCTACCTAAATGAAATCCCAACAGCGGGGGTTTCTGTTGATAGCAACACTCAGTTAGGTATTACATTTGACTATGCAATTAATGATAACTGGGTAATAGAGTTAGTAGCTGCAACACCATTTAGCCACGATATTTCTGGTGAAGGTACAATTGGTGATTTAGCTATCGGTGGCACAAACATCGGTTCAACCAAACACTTACCACCATCACTATTTGCGCAGTACCACTTTGGTAGCGCTGGTGATAAATTCCGTGCATTCGTGGGTGCAGGTGTTAACTACACAATCTTCTTCGATAGCGAAGCAGGTGCAGACCTTAAAGCAGTTCTTGGTACTGACGATGTTGAACTTAAGCTATCAAATTCATTTGGATTGGCTGGTCAAGTTGGTGCAAACTACATGATCAATGAAAAATGGGGTGTTCACGTAATGGCTTCTTATATCGACATTGATACCGAAGCTGAAGTATTTGCAAATGGTCAAAAAGCTCTTACATCTGATGTAGCAATCGACCCATTCGTATTTATGCTTGGCGCTAAATACAAATTCTAATCAGAATTAAATGATAAAAAATCCGGCAATTGCCGGATTTTTTATCATTGAAAAGCAGTTAATTAAAACAGCTCAACGAATAAGACTTATAGGTCGCCTTCGTTTTCAGAAAGGAAAGCAGCAACGCCAGCTGGGCTTGCGTCCATACCTTTTTTACCTTCTTCCCAACCTGCTGGGCATACTTCACCGTGCTCAGTGTGGAATGCTAGTGCGTCGACCATACGTAGCATTTCGTCGATGTTACGACCAAGTGGTAAATCGTTAACTACTTGGTGACGTACGTTGCCTTCTTCATCGATTAGGAAAGAACCACGGAAAGCAACGCCAGCTTCTGGGTGCTCTACGTCGTATGCTTTACAGATTTCGTGCTTAACGTCAGCAACTAGTGCGTATTTAACTGGACCAATACCGCCTTCGTTAACTGGCGTGTTACGCCATGCGTTGTGTGAGAATTGAGAATCGATAGAAACACCGATAACTTCAACGCCACGCTTTTGGAATTCTTCGAAACGCTTGTCAAAAGCGATTAGCTCTGAAGGACATACAAAAGTAAAGTCTAATGGGTAAAAGAAAACAACTGCTTTTTTACCTTTAATTGCTTCGTGTAAGTTGTAGCTATCTACGATTTCACCGTTGCCTAAAACTGCTGCAGCTGTAAAGTCTGGTGCCTTGCGGCCTACTAATACGCCCATTATTTTCTCCAATTATTTATAATGAAATATCCAGTTGTGATGATTTAGCATCATCTCTGGCAATAAATATAATGCCTAAATAAAAAAAACCAAGTGGGCTTGGTTTTTATTTTTAACTTAAGAAAGTGTAACGAATCAGTTCACTTAAAGATAATCAATTAAAACGATAAGGCCATTCGATAAAAACGATTGTGATACTAATAGCAAAATAGTTAGTTCTATTTTTATCAATCGTAGCCTTCGCTACACAACGCTTTGCCACGAAAGGCAAAAATTGCTAAGTACGCCATTTCAGCATTAAAAACAAAAAAGCCAGCAAATTATGCTGGCTTTCGTAAGATACGATTTCAGTGAGTTACGCATCTTGCTCCATAATATCTTCTGGCATAGTTTCTCTAATTTCTTGCCACAATGCGCCAGACTCTAAACCGTATTTACGCACTAAGAAAATAGACTCATCAAATTTATTTTGCTCAGCTAATGCTTTTAACTCTGCAAAAAACTTCAGCGCTAACTTTCGCGTGCGCTCATCGGCGAAATAATGGCGCGCTATACGCGCGTAAAAGCCTTTAAAACCATTTAACGTTAGTACATAAATTGGGTTACCACAGGCAAATGCCAGTTCGTGGTGCATGCGGTAGTCGTAATCTGCAAACGCTTCAGCTGTGTCGGCTAAATCATCAGCACGAGTTAAGGTTTCGATTACTTTATCCGGATTTGTTTTAATCGCTGAACGCGTATAAATTGCACTAATATTGGTACGCGCTGAAAGCAGCTGATCAATCAACTCTGGTACTTTAGTTGAGTCTAATTTTGCAAGCGTTTCAAGAATATTAAGGCCTGAGGTTTCCCAATAGTTATTAACACGTGTTGGCTTACCGTGTTGAATTGTCAACCAGCCATCTCGTGCCAAACGCTGCAGCACTTCACGTAAAGTTGTACGTGTTACACCTATAAGCTCTGAAAGCTCTCGCTCTGCTGGTAAAATTGAACCTGGCGCAAATTCGCCGTTCCAAATCGATTCAACTATATATTCCTCAGCAAATCCCGCAGGGCTTTTGGCTTTAAAAATTCTCATGAAGTGTCCAGTCGTTCTTGTAATGCTTTTTTAATCAAACTGATTGTACCAGATGCGATTGTTTGCACAAGCAAATAAATGCATAAGATAAAATAGTCTGTAAACTGTTTTTACCACAGCTCTGTTAATGTTTGTAACGCATTTTACAACTTAAAAATCTCGCTAACCCTTATATTTACGCGGTTTTACAAAATTCCATCGAAAATTCGTGCGAAGCAGTCACGTTTTTTTTATAGTGTGCCCCATAATTAACAAATAATTAGTAACGCCTATGTTATCAAAACTTGCTTACTGGCCTGAACAGCGCTTACCTTGGCTTTTATTGGCAGGCATCGCGCTTATCCTTGAAGGCGCTGCACTTTTTTTCCAATATGCTATGGATTTAGGGCCATGCGTAATGTGTATTTACCAACGTACCGCGATGCTGGGTTTATTATTTGCTGGTATTGCGGGTGCCATTAAACCGCAAAATGTTTTTGCTCGTGTTATCGGATTTGCACTTTGGGCTATCTCAGCAATCTGGGGTTATTTAATTGCAGCCGAGCATATCGCTATGCAAAATAATACCGACCCATTTGCCTTTGCAGGTTGTGCCTTTGAGCCAAATTTCCCTGAGTTTTTACCACTGCATCAATGGATGCCATGGTTTTTTGAGGTTACGGGTGATTGCGGCAATATCAGCTGGCAATTCCTAGGACTAAGTATGCCAGGCTGGATGCAAGTGATCTTTGCGATTGCAAGCGTAGTATTATTTGTAGTGTTAATCACACGATTACTTTTCGCTAAAAAGATTTAATATGTATTTCTCGACAAAGAATATTTCAGAACTAAACGGTTTATCAGTTAAACAACGACAAGAAGTAATTCACAAAGCAGTTGCAAATTTACCTGCTGGAAAAAAGATAACGTTAAACGTTGTTAAAATTGCTTGCTTAACACCAATATTTTTATTGCTAGCAAATATTGAATCTTGGTGGTTGCTGTTATATTTGTTGATTGTGGGTATATGCTACCCATTAATCACCACACCATTGACACTTATGTTCATTAAGCCACTTTTGGCAAATGCACGAAAAGAGCTTGAAGCTAACAACGAATAAAGGGGCAAATGCCCCTTTTAATTTTATCAATGTTAAAAAACGACTCGCCCTTTCAATTTAGCAATTGAGCGTTCCCCAAACCCTTTTATTTCTGACAACTGCTCAAGTGACTTTATCTTCCCGTTTTGTTCACGGTAATTAATAATACGCAGCGCCCGAGACTCACCTATGCCCGGTAAAGTTGCCAACTCCTTAGCATTCGCTGTGTTTAAATTTATTAGTTCACTTGTTACAAGTTGTGAAACTTTTGTATCTGCAGGGCTTACCTCTTTGGGTGCTGCTGAAACAGGTAAAAGCGTTGAAGATACAATTAAAGATAGTGCGCCAAGTACTGGCAGTGAGAGTAATTTCATAACGCGCTCCTTTGCGTAAGTGTTCAAACCATTTGAACGTTTGTGAGAGATATAAAGCATTTGCCTTACACTTTTAGGTATAGGCTAAAAATTCTTATTGTCAAAACTCTTCCGCCTCAAGCGATGAATGATATAATTTTGTAAGATTTAAGAAGGGTACAGTATGATCTCTAAAAACCAGCTAAAACAATTACGTGCGTTATCTCAAAAAAAACAGCGCAAGTTACAAAATTTATTTTTAGTGCAAGGTGAAAAAAACGTACTCGAATTACTAAATAGCGATTTAGTCATTGAACAGCTTTTTGCTACACCAATTTTTTGCGAAAAGCACGCATCAAAATTAAATGGCCTCAACATAATCTCGTGCGAAGAAGAGGAGCTTGCTAAAGCAAGTACTTTAGTGAGTAATAATGCCGCCATTGCTATTGTTGAAACTCCAGAACAAAGTAAGCCAAATAGTCAAGGTATCTCCATTGTACTTGATGGCATAGCCGACCCAGGCAATTTAGGCACTATTATTCGCGTGGCCGACTGGTATGGCATTAAGGAACTGATTTTAAGCCCTGATTGTGCAGACCCGTATAATCCAAAAGTGATCAGCGCGACGATGGGCAGCTTTACCCGCGTCAACATTATCCAAACTGAATTAAGTGACTACTTTAGTAAGCAAACCCGTCCTGTCTATGGCGCCTACTTAGGCGGTGAAAACATTCACTCAACCCAGTTTGAAAGCAACTTAATTTTAGTGATGGGCAGCGAATCACACGGTATTCGCGAGCATATTGCCAGTGTGATTAGTAAAAAAATAACCATTCCTGCGTTTGGCCAGGCTGAATCGCTCAATGTTGCTATGGCGAGCGGCATTATTCTCGATAACATTAAGCGCTGCCAAGGATAAACCATGAAACTCAATTGCGATTTAGGCGAAAGTTTTGGCCAATACTCGCTAGGTTGTGACGAACAAGCCATGGCAGTAATTGATATGGCCAATATCGCTTGTGGCTTCCACGCCAGTGACCCAAATGTGATGGCACACACACTGAATCTAGCGAAAATTCATAATGTAGAGATTGGTGCTCACCCAAGTTACCCCGATAGACAAGGTTTCGGCAGGCGAAGCATACAACTATCTACTACCGAGCTTACCAATTTATTGCACTATCAAATCGCAACGCTTGAAGGCATGGCAAAAGTACAAGGCCTTAACCTTAGCTATGTAAAGCCGCACGGCGCACTTTATAACGATATGATGGTGAACTCTGAGTTACTTACCACCATTGCACAGGCAGTCGCAAGTTACCCCTGTGAGTTAAAGCTAATGGTGCTAAGTAAAGTCGATAACAGCCAAGCTATTAAAATCGCGAGGCGCGCCGGCATTGAATTACTGTTTGAAGTCTTCGCTGATAGGCAATACAACCCAGATGGTTCGTTGGTATCACGTAATCTTGCGGGTGCGGTGCACGATGAAACTAAGTTACTTGAGCAAGTGAGTGAGTTAAAGCAATTTGGCACGGTTACCACTCGTGATGGCAGCAAGTTAACACTGCAATGCGACTCGCTATGTGTACACGGTGATAACCCAAGTGCTATCGCTCAAATTACCAAAATAAAGCAGCTGCTTGCAGAACATGGCTAACCCCAAATACCGTATCATTGATGCGAGCGAAAATGCCGCATTAGTTTACTTCAGTGATATTATTTCAAGCGAGCAAACGCAGAAGCTCGCGGCCTTTTCGCACGCTTTAAAGGCATCATTGGGTGAATTAATTGTTGATGTGACCATTTCCTACACTAGTGCGTTAGTTACTTACCAAAGCCTTAGTATTGATCACTTATCAATAAAGCAAAAAATTAAAAGCATACTTATCCAGCTAAACGATACTGCATTTTCAGTAAAACAAATCGAGTTACCCGCCTATTACCATAGCGAAGTAGGTGCTGATCTAAACGCCATGGCAAAAGCAAAAAATCTGACTGTAACTGATATTATCAAATACCACAGCGAGCAAATTTACAGTGTATTTGCCATTGGTTTTGCTCCTGGTTTTGCTTTTTTAGGTGAAGTAAACCCAATACTTGCCACTCCACGCCTTGCAACTCCCCGTAAAAAAGTCGCAAAAGGCTCAGTTGCCATTGCTGATAGGCAAACTGCGGTTTATCCAGCCGCTTCTCCGGGGGGTTGGAATCTTGTTGGTAACTGCCCTATTTCACTGTTTGATGCTGAAAATACGCCACCTGTGCCTTTTAATATTGGTGATAGCGTGAAGTTTATACCTATTGAGCGAAACGAATTTATTCGCTTAGGAGGTCACATTGACTAGCGTACTCAAAGTGATAAATCCTGGGCTATATTGTTGTGTTCAAGATTTGGGGCGGCTCGGGCAAAACCATTTAGGCCTTACCACCGGTGGATGCCACGACTCGTATGTCTTTACAGTTGCCAATGCCCTTGTCGGCAACACAATTAATAGCCCAGCACTTGAATTAACGCTTGGCGGCTTTCGCGCGGAAGTACTTGTGCCAATTACGATTGCACTCACAGGGCCAAATGTCGGGTTTACGATTAACAATAAAAGCCAGGCACTTTGGCAAAGTATTCAAGTCGCACGTGGCGATGTAATTGAAATTGCAACGCCCCACATTGGATTGAGGCACACGCTTGCAATTTCAGGTGCTATCAAGGCGCAGTCGCATTTTACAAGTGTTAGTACCGTCATGCGTGAAGGGCTTGGCTGCAAAATTGAAGCTAACACACTGATAAAACAGCAAGCACCTCGTTTTACAGAGCAAAAGAGGTTGCCTGCTAACTTAATACCTAGCTATTGCCAACACACACCGCTTAATATGGTGCTTGCGTTGCAACATCATGAATTTTCAACGGCTGATATAAACCGCTTTTTAAGTTCAAGTTATACCGTAACCGGGCAAAGTGACCGCATGGGTTATCGTTTACAAGGCGCAGCATTAGAAAGCCCAGCCGGTGCGCGCTTTTCTGAAGGCATTAACCTAGGTGCCATACAAGTCCCTGCCGATGGCCAACCCATAGTACTTTTAAATGATCGCCAAACCATTGGCGGCTATCCGAAACTAGGTTCAGTCACTGCATTAGATTGTGCAAACTTATTACAAAAGCGCGCGGGTGATGAAGTGGCATTTAATGCGATTAGCATTGAAAAAGCGCAAAACCTTAATCACCTCGCCCAAGTCAAATTACAAGGTGCGCTCGATGCTTTAAAGCAATCCTAAAAGGAATTGCTATAAAACTAAAAAAGCGCCTTACGGCGCTTTTTGTGGTTGGGAAATCTGTTTTAAAGTTTATGCTTCTTCAAGTAAAGCTTGTGGTGAGTTAATGGTAATTTTACGTGGTTTATGCGCTTCTGGAATTTCACGAAGCAAAGTAATGTTCAATAAACCGTTTTCTAAATTTGCGCCAACAACTTTAACATGATCACCTAACTGGAATTTGTGCTCAAAGTTTCGCTCAGCAATGCCTTGATGAATAAATTTACGCTCAGCTTGCGACTCTTTTTCTGCTTTTACGCCCGATACTTTTAGCGTGTTTTTCTCTGTTTCAATGGTTAACTCAGATTCTAAAAAGCCTGCAACAGCCATGGTGATTTGATAGTCATTTTCACCTAAAAGCTCAATATTGTACGGCGGAAAATTTGATTGTTTGGTATTGCGGCTCGCGTTATCCATCATTTGAGCTAAGTGATCAAAACCGATGAAAGAACGATAAAGTGGAGATAGATCTAAATTACGCATAGTATATATCCTCATAAAGCGATAATTGTCTTAAAAACGACTCTCCTAAAGCGGACAAGTCTTAAATAAAGTCAGGCAATTCAATTTGTTACCTGAATAGAAAACCCTTATGGCGTCTTCATAATTAGATATGTGGTGGCTAAATTCTTTTTCAAGGTATTAATTTAAATTTTTTTAATTAACTACCTGTTCTTCACCTTTAGAGAACACTTCAACCCTATGAAATTAAAAATAAAAAGCATCATTTCAAATATTTTATTTTTTTCAGTGATTTTTTTTGTGATCACTACTTTTCAGCAGAGAAACTTACTCAGTAACGACCAGCCTGCGCCCTATTTTAATTTAGAGATACTTGAAACCGGCGAGCGAGTTTCCATTAAATCGCTACAAAACCAACAAACGGTGGTTTATTTTTTTGCCCCTTGGTGCACCGTATGCAAACTAAGCATGCCAAACCTCGATAAACTGGCTAAAAATGGCAATATCAATGCCATAGCCATTGCCACTGACTTTGATAGCAAACAACAGGTTGAAGCATTTGTAGACGACTTATCACTTAGCATGCCGGTGTTATTAGCCGATAGTCACACCGCAAGTAATTATAAAATTTCTGCGTTTCCCACTTATTATGTGATTTCAGAAGATTTAAAAATTATTGCCAAGTCGATGGGTTATTCCACAGAATTAGGCCTAAGAGCTCGCAGCTTTTAGACAAAATAGCGTCTAGCCATTAAAATACGCGTACCTTAATTTGCATTCGAGAGTACAATGCCTAAAGCTTGCGCGTATCACATCTTAGTTAATACTGAAAAACTCTGTTTAGAATTAAAAGAAAAGCTGAAAAAAGGGGCTGACTTTAACAAGCTAGCCAAGCAATATTCAACGTGCCCGTCGCGCAAACGCGGTGGCGACTTGGGTGAATTTAATAAAGGCGATATGGTAGAAGCATTTGATGATGTGGTTTTTAAAAAGCCATTATTTGAAGTTCACGGCCCTGTAAAAACAAAATTTGGTTATCACTTAATTAAAACGGTTTACCGTACTTAATTCTCTAATAATAGTTTATTTAAAACCACCCATCGTTATTTGCGAATGATGCGATTGAGTTAATCAATTTCACAAATACGTTTTTCGCTGACACAATGGCTTCATTAAATTTAAAAAGGAAAGAATCATGTTTACAGTAATTTTTGGCCGTGATGGCTGCCCATTTTGTGTTCGTGCAAAAGAGTTAGCAGAGCGTTTAACCCAAGAACGTGATGATTTTAAATTCCGTTACGTAGATATTATTAAAGAAGGCGTATCAAAAGCGGATTTAGAAAAATCAGCTGGCAAGCCATGTGAAACAGTACCTCAAATCTTTTTAGATCAAAAACACATTGGCGGCTTCACTGATTTTGAAGCATACGCAAAAGAGCACTTAGGCTTATACGCTGAGTAATTATCAACACTAATGTGTTTAAACTTATGTGTTTAAAAAGTAAAAAAGCAGCCATTGGCTGCTTTTTTTAATTTTGAAAATGCACAAAATACTTAAACAAGTTCTTTTACTTTTTCCCAAATTGCAACTACATGATCGCGGTCTTCATCGGTTAGTTCACCATTGCGATACGCTTTAACCAGTGATTTTTCGATTTTTTCATTTAACTCATCACCACTTAAATCATCACCTTCAACTTGTGCGTAACCTACTTGCAAATCAAAGTGTCCTCGTAAGTAACCACTTGCGAACAATTCATCATCGGTCGCTGTTTCAACTAGTTTATCAAAGAACTCATTGGCCTTATCAACATACACTAAAAATTGCATTTATTTTTCCTCTTCAAGGCCCACTGCATACATCACATGATCGTTGTATCCAGTTACCACTTTTATAAAACCTGATAGTTCGTCATCTAACACGCTGTCGCCTGTGTCACAAATAAGCGGACGGCCATTAAGCGCTTGCAGTTTGCGTTTAGTTGCAACCACAATAATATTTTCTTTGCCTACTTGGCGAATAAGTTCTGGGCTGAGCTGCTGATTACCACGGCCAAAAATATGACCTTGCCCACCAATTAAGGTAATCACAATTTTTGTCGGCTTACCCTTGGTTAAATCGATTAACTGCTGTGCGGTGCAATCCGCAGCAATTACGTCTTGGTCGAGCACAACATCGACACCGAGTAAGGTGTTTTCAAGCCCCATTTCATCCATAATTGCAGCAACGGTAGAGCCTGAGCCCATTACATAATATTCGTCATCTTCCATCTCTGACACAACATAGGCCGATAAGTCAGCAAGCACTAACTCATCCGTTTCTTTACCACCACTTTTAACGGCTTGCACATAGCGCAATTCGCTTGGCACCTGCATTTCACCATAGCGTTTGGCTTTAACTACCCCTTCACGAAATGCCGATTCATCGATATCCATTACATCAGCATCAGAAAGCGTAACTAGCTCGCCGTTTATCAGCATTTCAACAACACGTCCTGCTGCTTTTGGGGTAATCGCATAAACGCCAGAATGAATTTTACAACCAGCAGGGATACCGAGTACGGTTGTATTATCGCTTACCGCACTGCAAACATTGCGCGCTGTACCATCACCACCAGCAAATAAAATTAAATCAACGCCTTGTTCAATTAAGGTTTTAACCGTTAGCTCGGTATCAGCAGGTGATGTGCTCTCACCTACTGTCAACACAACTTCGGTACTAAATCCCATCTCTTCAGCAAGGGTTTGACCCATTTTGCCACTTGGGGTAAATATTTGGATCTGTTCTTTATACGGTAAAAGCACTTCAAGTGCCGCTTGGGTGCGTTTATGCGATTTTGGCTCTGCACCAAGGGCAAGCGCCTCTTCAGTGACATTATCACTGCCTTTTAGGCCAACACTGCCACCTAAACCAGCAACAGGGTTGATTATAAGACCGAGTTTAAACTGCTTCATCATTGATTAATTCATCCTGCCAAGTAAATTGTGCGCGTGTTAATGGGTATGGTGTGTGATAAAAATCACATAATGCCTTAATTAAGGTTTCCGTACGCTTATTAAACCCGCTCTCAAGTAACTCACATACCTTTTCGTAAACCTTACGCTGAAATGCAAAGCGACACGTTTGTGCGCCGTTTAAGTTATCTGCTGAGACATTAAAATTAAAGCCAGCTGCTACACTAAGTGCCCATTCAATGGCTTGTGGATGCACTTCCACTTTTTCAAATTCGGCTTGCTGCGCTACATCACGCCCATCTGGGCAATACCAGTAACCGTAATCTTCTAATAAGCGTCTAGCTTCACCTGCCACTAACCAATGCGCCACTTCATGAAGTCCACTGGCATAATAGCCATGGGCAAATTCAATACGATGAAATGCTGTAATGTCATCTGCAGGCAGATAAATCGGCTCGCCATCGCCTTTCACTAGACGCGTGTTTAGTGTGCGCTCAAAACAGCCATTAAAGATGGAAATTAAATCTTGATAACGATGCATAACGATAGGTACAGCAAAAAATTGCTGGCATTTTAGCAAAAATAAAAAGGGGCTGAAATAGCCCCTTTTTTAAATATCTACGGTAATTATTCAGCTTGCCCTGGAATTGGGCCAGGCTGCACATTTACATGCTTGTTTTGCCCTTGATGACGCAATAAGTGGTCCATCAGGGTGATTGCCAACATGGCCTCGGCGATTGGGATCGCACGAATACCCACACACGGATCATGACGCCCTTTGGTGATCATCTCAACCGCTTCGTTTTGCGTATTAATGCTTTTACCCGGCACAGTAATGCTCGATGTTGGTTTAAGCGCAATAGATGCCACAATATCTTGCCCGGTTGAAATGCCCGCAAGTACACCGCCTGCGTGATTTGAAGTAAAGCCTTCAGGGGTAATGGTGTCGCGATGCTCTGAACCTTTTTGTTCAATCACTTCAAAACCATCACCAATTTCAACACCTTTTACTGCGTTAATGCTCATTAGTGAATGGGCTATTTCTGCATCTAAACGGTCAAACACTGGCTCACCTAAGCCCACAGGGACATTTTTCGCAACCACAGTGACTTTGGCACCAATTGAATCACCTTCTTTTTTTAGCGCGCGCATATATTCATCAAGCGCTTCTAGCTTAGTGCTATCTGGAAAAAAGAATGGGTTTTCTTCAACCACAGACCAATCAAATTGTTCTGCTTTAATTGGCCCAAGTTGCGATAAACACGCATTAATTTCAACACCATGAAATTGTTTTAAATACTTCTTAGCAATTGCGCCTGCGGCAACACGAATGGCTGTTTCGCGTGCTGACGAGCGACCGCCACCACGGTAATCGCGAATACCGTATTTGTGCCAGTAAGTATAATCACCATGACCTGGACGATACACATCAGCAATTTTTGAATAATCTTTTGAACGCTGATCGCCATTTTCGATAAGCAGGCCAATACTCGTGCCTGTCGTTTTACCTTCAAAGATACCCGATAAAATTTTAACGGCATCTTCTTCGCGGCGCTGCGTGGTGTAACGACTTTGCCCAGGCTTTCGTCTGTCTAAATCGATTTGTAGATCAGCTTCACAAATATCTAACCCTGGCGGGCAACCATCAACCACCCCGCCCAGTGCAATACCATGGCTTTCGCCAAAGGTACTCACCTTAAATAATTGACCAATACTATTTCCGGCCATAATGTTTCATTTCCTCATTCCCAAATGGCAGCGTTGGTAGATACAGTGCCGCCAAACTGCGTTTTTTACTTAGTGATTACCCTAAATGCGCAATTAAATCTTGTTTATTAATTGCAAACACGCCTAAGCCGCCGTGTTTAAACTCAATCCACTCAAATGGCACGCCAGGATAAAGCGCTTCCATATGTACCATAGAATTACCCACTTCAACAAATAACCAACCGCTATCAGTTAGATGCTCTGCCGCTTCATTTAATAATGTACGAGTAACATCAAGACCATCTTCACCGGAAGCAAGACCTAGTTCAGGCTCGTGATGGAATTCGTCTGGCAGGTCTCCCATGTCTTCGGCATCAACATAAGGTGGATTTGCCACAATTAAATCGTATTTTTGGCCCGGCACACCCGAAAATACATCCGATTGAATTGGGAAAACACGATGGTTTAACTGGTAATTTGAGATATTAATATCCGCAACTTCTAATGCATCAAACGAAATATCAACGGCATCGACTTCAGCATTTTCAAATGCTTGTGCCAGTGCAATAGCAATACATGCCGAGCCTGTGCACATATCTAAAACTCGGGTAACTTCTTTTTCTGGGTCGAGCCAAGTATCAAACTTTTTATTGATAAGCTCAGCAAACGGTGAACGCGGCACTAATACGCGCTCATCAACATAAAATGGTAGACCTGCAAAATAAGCTTGATTTGTTAAGTAAGCAACAGGCACACGCTCATTAATGCGCGTTGCAATTAACGACACCAGCGTTTCTTTTTCAGACGTGGTCAGTTTGCTGGTTGCGAGCTCTTTTGGCGCATCAATAGGCAAACTTAATGCTGGCATAATTAACTGTACAGCTTCATCCCACGGGTTATCTGAACCGTGACCAAAGAAAATACCTGACGCTGCAAACTGACTGGTTGTCCAACGTAGCCAATCATTAATTGTATTGAGCTCAGTAACGGCTTCTGTTTGCATTGCCGAATCTAAAAATGCCTGTTCCATAATCCAGTTTCACTAGTGTTTAAAAACACTATTGTAACGGTTTAAAGGCGCAATACTCTAGGTTTTTTACATATTTTTGGATACAATCGCGCCATGAAAAAAGATCACTCACTTTCCGATGATGACATTGCCCTTTTTCGCAGTGAAATGTCTGGCTCAAAAAAAATAAGCCAAGATACGGTTCATTTTAAAAAAGCGCAAAAAGCACCTGAGCAGACTACCAATACCAAGGTAAAACAGCTCGATGCTGAGTTTTATTTCTCGGATGAATATATTCCAGACATAGATACATCGGGTACCGTTAACTTTGTTAAACCCGGTGCGGATAGCTATTTAGCCAAACAACTTCGCCGTGGTGACTTTGCTCCTGAACTTATTTTAGATATGCATGGCATGAATAAAGAGACAGCAAAGCTGGAGTTAGCAGGCCTTATCAGTGCGTGTAAAAAGCGTCATTTACGCTGTGCATGCATCGTGACAGGTGTTGGTGAGCGCGTGTTAAAACACAAAGTGCCGCATTATTTAGTACAACACCCTGATGTGCTGGCTATTCATCAAGCGCCGCTTGAATATGGAGGGCGTGGCGCGTTACTTATTTTGGTTGATATTCCAGAAGACCCGTTTTTCCGCTAATGTTTTTCAGGTAATAAAAATGACTCAATTGAGTCATTTTTTGTTTTAAGAAGCTTTTTCATCCACATCTGGTAAATGCATGGCCACTAATTGAGCCAATCCAGACTCTTCATTATAATGAATTTCTGCGACCGCTGCTGTTGCAAATACAGGCATATTGTCAGGGCAAAATTGCTCTACGATGTAACTTACAATAGGCATGTGAGCAACTAAAATCCAGTTATTTAAATTAGGTTTGTAACTCACCATAGCTTTAATTAATTCAGCAGCATTTTCTGCATCAGCACTTGGTATAAAATCGTCAAAACTCTCTTGATAGCGAATGCTTTCTTGCTTTGCTGCAACAATATCTGCTGTTTGCTTTGCTCGCACATAAGTGCTTGTTAGGATTGCATCTATTTGACAATCTTGCTGTAATTTTTTGGCCATTGAATGAGCTTCAAGGCGGCCTAATTCTGTCAACATTCTGCTTTCATCACTCTGGGAAAAAGACTGTGCTTGACCATGACGCATAATAAAAATTTTTTTCATAACAATGCCTGTAAGAACTTAATCCGAAAACTACAAAAAATAACGACTTTGCTATAGCCAAATCTATGATATGTCCGCTATATTAGCTTTAAAGCAATAAAAACTCAGGTAGTTTTTAGTTAAGCTGTGTTGCTTCCTGATCCACTCTATTCGCAATTAAACGCGATAATTCTTTCTTTTTTAGATACGGAGCAAACATTGATTACCAGTAGCAATGATAGCAGAATTTATCAGTCCCTAAAACTGGACAATGGTCTAAAAATCCTTGTGATTGAAGACCATGCCAGCGATAAATCTGCAGCTTCACTCACCGTAAACTGTGGCCATTTTGACGACCCAATTAATCGTCAAGGCTTAGCGCATTTCTTAGAACATATGCTGTTTTTAGGTTCGGAAAAATACCCAGAACCAGGTTCTTTCTCGCAGTTTCTCTCTCACCATGGTGGTAACTGTAATGCGTGGACAGGCACCGAGCATTCAAGTTACTTCTTCGAAGTACTTAACGACCATTTTTTACAAGCGCTAGGGCAATTTGCCGATATTTTTCATGCGCCACTTATTTTACCTTCAGCCTGTGAAAAAGAACGTAACGCCATTGATGCAGAATTTAAATTAAAGCTGAAAGACGATTCGCGTCGTATTTATCAAGTACACAAAGAAACGTGCAACAATGCACATCCTTTTGCCAAATTTTCAGTAGGTAATCATCAAACACTGAGTAATCAAAATGAGTGTATAAGCGAGGAAATTCGTGCCTTTTTCACTCAGCAATATCAAGCTCAAAATATGACTTTAGTAGTTTCAAGCAATATGCCTTGTGAACTAATGCAAGTTAAAATTAGGCAGCTGTTTAGTTGTTTAAATGGCGACCCAAACAATTTAAAACCTGCCGTTAGTGAGCCCCTGTATTTACCAGAGCATATACAAAAGTCGATTTTTATTGAACCACACAAGCATATGCAAAAGCTGATTGTGTCTTTTGCGCTGCCTAGCATTGATAACTTTTATCGTGAAAAAACCGTGAGTTTTATCGCCCATTTAATTGGCTATGAAGGCGTTGGTTCTTTGTATTCACTACTTAAAAAAGCAGGTTGGATCAACGGTCTTAGTGCAGGTGGCGGCATTAATGGTAGTAATTTTAAAGATTTTAATATTAGCATCGCATTAACCGATGAAGGCGAAAATCATAAAACCGCCATTGTTGAATACCTATTTAGATATCTACAGCTGATCGCCCGTGCTGAAAATAATTTGTTAGAGCAGCTCTATCAAGATAAAAAGGCCTTGATGGAAATTGCTTTTAACAATCAAGAAAAGTCTCGTGTATTGGATTGGGTTAATAGTTTAAGTGTGAATATGCACCACTACCCAGACGAGCATTTGATTTATGGTGATTACATCATGACAGGCTTTGAGCGCGCGAAGTTTGATAAGGTGTTATCACTGTTAAATGCCCAAAACATGCGTTTAATTCACATTCATCCAAATGTACCGACAGACTCTCAAGCGAAATGGTATGCAACACCTTATAGTGTTAAAAGCATTCCATCACCGTGGCTATCATCTCTTGAAAAAGAGGATGCCAGTGCCGTTGATTTAACACTGCCGTCAACGAACCCCTATTTGGCTAAACCTGTGGTGCTACATGACATTGTGCACAAACATAAAACACCCGAAAAACGCGCATCAAGCAACGAATTTGAATTTTGGTTTAAGCAAGATACCACCTTTAGAGTAGCTAAAGGTCATTTTTACCTAGCACTAGACAGTAAAAAAACTGTCGAAAGCATTAAAAATATGGCGATGACGCGGCTTTTTGCTGACTTATTTATGGATAAAGTCGCTGAGCAATTTTATCCTGCGGAATTAGCTGGCATAAATTACCAATTATCAGCTCACCAAGGTGGCTTAACACTGCATACTTGGGGGTTAAGTGGTAATCAAATCGAACTGATAAATGAAATTCTTGATGAACTCTTGAAGTGTAAATTTGATGCTATCCGTTTTTATGAATACCAACGACAACTTGTTAGGCATTGGCAAAATGGCAACCAAAATAAACCTGTAAGCCTGTTATTTTCAGAGCTAAGTGCGACTCTGTTGCCATGGAATCCAACCCCATTAAAATTAGCTGAAGCAATTGAGCAAATAAGCTTCTCTGAATTTATTGAGTTTAGTAACCAATTGTTTGAAGCAGTACATTGCCAAACTTTAATGCATGGCAACTGGACAGCAGCTGAAGCTGATAGTTGTATTGCCATGTTACAACAAAAATTTTCTGGCAAAACGACAATTGCAAATTTAAATCGCCCGATCATGACATTAGCGGCCCCTGCTATGCAAACCCACGTAGTACCTCATCCTGATCACGCAATTGTGAGTTACTTTCAAGCAAATAATGATTCAATAAGTGAAAAGATCCGTTTGATGGCACTAAATCATTTAATTAGCCAAGACTATTTTCATGATATGCGTACTGAAAAGCAACTTGGTTATCTTGTCGGCTCTGGATTTGCACCATTAAATAACCGTGCAGGTATTGCATTTTATATTCAGTCACCTGAGGTCACCTCAGATATTCTTATAGAACACAGCAACCACTTTTTGACTAATTATCATCTTAAATTGAACACCATGGATGCTGATGATTGGGAGCAGGCGAAACAAGCATTGATGATGCAAATTGTTGAAAAAGATAAAAACCTGCGTTTGAAATCGCAACGTTTTTGGCTCGCAATCGGCAATGGTGATGGCCAGTTTGATATGCAAGCGCAGTTAAAAACAGCGTTATTGCAACTGAGTAAAGCGCAATTAGTTAGCTATACCAAACGCTTATTTGCTGAAAATAGCACACGTCTTGAACTAAAAACTGAAAAAAAGATGCTAAAACAAGCAACTAATTCCGAAACAGAGAAACAAGCTTTGACACGTTAGTAACAATCCCTTAGTGTAGAGAGGTTGTACTCTATGTGTTAAGCCAATGCCCAAAAACACAATAAAAATAATTGCTGGGTTTACTGGTTTGTTTACTGCTTTTGCAAGCTATGCTCACCAACCCACATTGCTAGACTCCAAGTTGTTAGTACCACTTGCGCTCGCCACCTTGAGCCTTATGGTTGCACTTGTGGCTGTGCTGCGCCTGCGAAAATCTCAAATTGCTCTTAAACGTTCTGAACACCGCTTTAAAAATAGTATATTAGCCAGTGGTGATGCTGTTTGGGATTGGCATATTAGTGAACATCGTTTAGAACGAATTAACGATGGCTTGTTTAATGCCATTGACCATACTCAAGACTTCCCCCCCAATAGATCCAATATTCATTCCTCTGACATTGTTTATGTTGAAGAAACGCTTAAAAAGCATCTTTCAGGAGAAACACCTCATTTTGAAGCAAGCTATCGTGCAAAAGATGCTACAGGTAATTGGCGCTGGGTACTCGATAAAGGCCGTGTAATCGAAACTGATTCTAATCTTAAACCTCTTAGAATGATGGGTACAGTTAAAGACATCGGTTCAATAAAACAGACTCAAGAGCGCCTCAATTTATTGGCCAACTGTATTGAAAACTTATCCGACCCAATTGTTGTATTTGATGCACACTTTAGCATTGTTGAAGTTAATAAAGCCTATTTAAATTATTTTGGCGGTAATGCGGCCAACCATATTGGAATGCCTTATCGTTTATCAGGGCACGATAAGCAGCAAACCCAACAGCTCTATAATACCATTCAAAATACCTCTCACTGGCATAAAGAGCTGACACTTAGTAAAAATAAGCAAAACACCTATTTCTCATTATCGATAGACAGAATTGACGATAAAAAAAGTAATCTTCGCCACTATATAGCCGTTTATAATGATATAACTGACAACAAACAAACCGAATTAGCATTACAAAAACTCACTAATCGTGACCGACTTACTGGCCTGCCAAACCGCAATCAATTTTTCACTAATATGAAATCTCTAGTAAGCAGTAAGAATCGCCATGCTTTATTAGTGTTTGATTTAGATAACTTTAAGAAAATTAACGATAGTCTAGGTCATCATGCAGGTGATATTTTATTATGTCGTTTGGCATCTCGCCTATCTAAACGCACCCGTGAGCGCGATCAGTTTTACCGCTTGGGCGGTGATGAATTTGCACTTGTTATGCAAAACACCAATGACATTCATACTATTACCCAGGCTGCAAAAAGCTTTTTAGCCCTAATTGAGGCGCCCTTTCATATGTCAGGGCATGAGCTGGTTATTACCTCAAGCGTCGGTATTGTACTCTTCCCTGAAGATGGCAACACCCCAGAACTACTGCTTAAAAACGCCGATACTGCAATGTACCACGCTAAACAGCACGGTAACCGTTATCTCTTCTTCAATGATGCGATGAACCGCCAAGCGGTTAAACGTCTACAAATCGAAAACTTAATTCGATATGGCTTGAAAGAAGATCATTTCAAAGTTTTCTACCAACCCAAAATGGACATTAATAGCGGCGCACTTGTTGGCATGGAAGCGCTGGTACGTTTTATTACTCCCAATAAAGGCTTAATAAGTCCTGCGCAATTTATTCCAATTGCAGAAGAAACCGGACAAATTGTAGAAGTTGGTGAAGTAGTTCTAGAAAAAGCCTGTAGAGATGTTAAAGACTGGATTAACCGGGGGTTATTTGATGGTCGTGTCGCCGTTAATCTTTCAGCAAAGCAATTTATGCAGCCAGATCTCATTGGTAGCATCGATAAAATACTTAAACGTGAAGGACTCCCGTCTTACTACTTAGAGCTTGAAATCACCGAAGGCACTATCATGGAAGATCCTAAAGATGCCATTCGTATTATGAATACACTAAGTGCTCGTGGTATTCACCTTGCCATTGATGATTTTGGTACCGGTTATTCATCGCTCGCCTATCTTAAACAGTTCCCGCTTAATACGCTTAAAGTGGATAAAGCCTTTATTGACGATATGGGTAATGAGAAAGGCAAGAACATGGTTGATTCAATCGTGACGATTGCCCATAACTTAGGCTTGTCTGTGGTTGCTGAAGGCGTTGAGTATGCAGACCAAGTAGATCAATTAAAAGAGCTAAATTGTGCCACGGTACAAGGATACTTTTACTCTAAACCACTGTCTCATGAACAATTCGAACAATTCTTGTTAGAGCATTGTAAAAAAGTACACCAACCTCACCGCGAAATAGAAAAAGAAGTAAAACTCAGCTTAGTGCAATAACTTTAAGTACTAGGTAATTCATTTATGCGCTGATGCGTGTGAAAACAAACCCTAATGACTTTCTCAGTAACATTCGCTGCTTTACATTGATTACACTGTAAACAGCTGGTCCAGTTAATAACCCAGCAATCGCCCAACGTTTACCAACTAAACCGAAGCGCCCTGCAACAACTGCACTCAAATAACCATTAATGACCAATAAAGCGAGCAAGTACCACAACATCATTTTTCTCATTGAACAAAAGGGGCGCTATAGTATAAAAAAAAGCTCAAAAAATCGATGATTAATTGAGCTTTCAGGGTGAAATTTATACTAAATAATTAGACTAGCTTACGCTTGCTTGCTCCGTATAAAACGCCTCTTTAGCTTCAGCCATCGCGATTAATGGCTCACACGGTGTAAAGTGTTTATTTTGCTCTGCAAACGTTGCTAAACGCGACGCAAGGTGCCCTGCACCTAACGAGTCCATATAGCTAAATGGACCACCTAGGAACGGTGGGAAACCAATACCAAATATTGCACCGATATCACCGTCTCGAGCACTTGCGATAATGTCTTCATCTAAACAACGTGCTGCTTCATTGAGCATTTGTGCCACACAACGTTCAGCAATTTCTTCTTTGTTCAAACGTGGGTTTTTGCTAATGCCCAATAGTTCGTAAATCGACTCATCCACTTTTTTGTCTTTCTTATCGTATACAAAAAAGCCTCGACCACTTTTACGACCTAAACGACCAGCATCAATTAAACGTGAAAATGCATCAGGCGCTTTAAAACGCTCACCCAGCTCTTTTTCAAGAATTGGTGCAATTTTAGAGCCGATATCAATACCCACTTCATCAAGTAATGTCATCGGGCCTACCGGGAAACCAAACTCAACTAACGCTGCATCGATTTTCTCAATTGGCTCACCAGCAAGTAATAAATTTGCCGCCTCGTTAACGTACGGCGCTAAAATACGGTTTACGTAAAAACCGGCTTTGTCTTTAACCACAATCGGCGTTTTACCTTGCTTGCGCGCAAAATTAACAACGCGAGCGATGGTTTCTTTCGCTGTTTTCTCGTGAGGAATAATTTCCACCAGTGGCATTTTTTCAACTGGCGAGAAGTAGTGAAGGCCAATTACGTTTTCAGGGCGCGCAGCATTTTCAGCAATTTGGCCAATTGGCAGTGATGATGTATTCGATGCAAAAATGGTATTTTCATTACAATTTGCTTCGATATCAGCAACCATGCTTTGCTTCAGTTTTAAATCTTCAAATACCGCTTCGATAGCGATATCAGTATTTTCAAAACCTGCGTAATCGGTACCACCTGTGATACGAGCCATCTGAAGCTGTACTTCTGCTTTTGATAAAATTCGACGCTTTTGCTTTTTATCTAAAATCTTAAAGCTATAGTTAAGTGCGCCTGAAATACCCTTCTGAGCAATGTCTTTAACACGTACACGCGCACCCGCTTTACATGCACTCACATGTGCGATGCCAGCGCCCATTAAACCACCGCCTAACACAGCAACATTTTCTGTTGGTTGAGATTGTTCGTTCCACTCTTTTTTCATTTCAGTAGTAGCAAAGAAAATACCGCGCAATGCTTTTGATTCTTTACTCATTACCAGATCAGCAAACCCTTGTGCTTCAATTTCATAGCCTTTAGCAGGTGCCATTTCGGCGGCTGCACGAACAGCTTTGATGATTGCAAATGGTGCTGGGTAATGCCCACCTGTTTTCTTCTCCACATTTTCAGTGGCTTTTTTGAAGATAATGTTGCGCCCGAATGGGTTTGATTCAAGCAATTGAGATACTTTACTTAGCTTAGGCTTAATGCTCTTGCGCTTGCCTTTTACAGCAAACTTAAGCGCAACATCAAGTAACACGCTGTTAGGTACAACGTCGTCAACCAAGCCCGCTTTTTTAGCTTGTTTAGGGCGTACTTGTTTACCTGTAAGCATCCATTCAAGTGCTTTTTGAATACCTACCAGTTTTGGTAAACGCTGCGTACCACCGCCACCTGGTAATAAACCAAGTTGTACTTCTGGTAAGCCTAACTTAGTGTTGCTTGCATCACTTGCTACGCGGTAGTCACACGCAAGTGCAAACTCCAAACCACCACCCAGTGTTGCACCATTCATAGCTGCAACGGTTGGGAAAGGTAGTTTTACTAAATCAGTAAAAACACTGTGGCATGTTTGTGATAAATACAGCGCATCATCACGGGTCTTAGCGTTATCAAGCATTTTGATATCAGCACCTGCGATAAAGTTATCCGGCTTACCGCTGATAAACACCATACCTTTTATATTTTTTTCAATACCTTGTTTGATTACCGCATTAAGGTCATCAACAAAGCTATCGCGCAGGGTATTCATCTTTTCCCCTGCAACGTCAATGGTGACAATCGCAATGTTGTCATCATTCACTGTAAAATCAAAAACTGAGTTCGCTTGTTCAACTGTCATACTATGCTCCCTCTAGAACAAATGCTGCGCCTAAACCACCTGCAGCACATGCTGTTGTTAATGCAAGGCCGCCGCCACGACGGTTTAATTCATTTAAGCTTTGCGTAATTAAACGTGCGCCTGTTGCCGCAAATGGATGACCATAAGCAAGTGAACCACCGTTCACATTAAACTTATCCATATCAATTTCACCAATTGCTTTTGAACGGCCTAGCTTCTCTTTTGCAAATTTATCACAGCCAAACATCTTCATGTTGGCAAGTGCTTGTGCTGCGAATGCTTCGTGCATTTCAATTAAATCAAGATCTTGTAACGTGATACCCGCTCTATCAAGTGCCATTGGCGTTGAGTGTGCAGGACCCATTAGCATATCTTCATGTACATCAATTGCGCTAAACGCAAAGCTGCGAATATAGCCTAAAATTGGGTAGCCTAACGCTTTCGCTTTAGACTCACTCATCATTAATACTGCTGCCGCACCGTCAGTAAGTGGGGTTGCATTTGCAGCCGTTACCGAACCATGTTGACGGTCAAATACCGGACGTAATTTTGCGTAGCCTTCAACTGTTGAGTTTTCACGAATGTTGTTATCGCGATCAAGGAAACCTTTGTAAGGCGGTACGTGAGCGGTCATTACTTCATTTGTTAGTAAGCCATCATTCCACGCTTTTGCAGCAAGAGTATGAGAGCGATGCGCCATTGCATCTTGATCAGCTCGGCTAATATTATGAGTTTTCGCCATTTGTTCAGCGGTTTGACCCATTGAAAGACCCGTTGAATATTCAGCAACTGCAGGCGGAACTGGCAACAAATCTTTAAGGCGTAATTTAGAAAGAATTTTAAAACGCTGACCAAAGGTACGTGCTTTATTTAAATCAACAAGGCTACCTGCTAATTTTTTGCTTACACCAATCGGTAACACTGATGATGAGTCCGCACCACCAGCAATACCCACATTTACCGAACCTGCAATAATTGATTCGGCTACGTTGGCAACTGCTTGGAAGCTAGTTGCACATGCACGTGACACAGAATATGCATCCACCGATACTGGCATGCCAGTACCCAGTACAATTTCACGAGCAATATTTGGTGCTTCTGGCATTTGAACAACCTGCCCGAAAACCAGCTGATCGATTTCATTTTTATCAAGATTCATGCGTTCAAGCATTTCATTTACAACCATCTTACCCATATCTAATGCAGGTACGTGGTGGAAGTAAGTTGCTTGCTTAGCAAATGGAGTTCTCAATCCGCTGACAACGGCAATACGGTCGCCTTTTGTTGTTTTTAGTATATTTTGTTCAGACATAGGTTGTTCCTCTGGTTACAGGTCTGACCTGTTATCAAGTTTATTGATTCTAAACAAGGTATCTGTGTTTGCCAATAGCAAAGCGTAAGTTTTTCCATTGCCTCTCCCTATACAATTACGTGTTATGCAAAGCCAAGCTTAAGTGTAGTTCAAACACATCCATTTATTTCTCACTGAATAACATTTAATCACAAATTAAAACAAAGGATTACGCTGGAAAGCTATTTTTTAACCACAACAAAAGCAACAATTTCCTCATTAAAAACACGTTAGATGGAGAACGCTATGAAGCTAACTCAATACATTAAAATGGAGCTAGGCACGCAATGGACCGCTAACACTATTTCTGACCAAACCCAAGGTGCGCTCAGTAAACGTACTGCAAACAATTGGTATAATGGTGGGAAACGCCCAATTCTTGAACTTGTAATCGATGGTTTAAAATACCGTAAATTACAGCAAGAGCAAGGCAGCAACGAAGGCGCTTAACACGACCTTTGAAATACGCCGAATCGATACATAATAAAAGCTGCACATTTGGTGCAGCTTTTTTTGAACTTTTTCTTACCAACACCATCCTAGCTACACACGATTTTTCGGATACATTTATTAACTTAAGCGCTTGGCTTACAAGGCAGCTTAAGTATAATCTAGCGGTTAAGAACTATTTAAGCCAATTAAAACAATAAGGATAGCGACTAACATGGCGGTATCAGCGTTTGTTCAGCTACAAAATTATTTAGACAGCCAAATCATTGGCCAACCACAGCTTACTCAAGCATTATTATTAGCACTTTTAGCCGATGGCCATTTATTGGTAGAAGGCCCGCCTGGGCTTGCAAAAACACGTGCGGTAAATGCCTTAGCAAAAGGTGTCGAAGGTAATTTCCAACGCGTACAATTTACCCCAGATCTATTGCCGGCAGATATCACAGGAACGGATATTTACCGCCAGCAAACGAGTGAGTTTGTCTTTGAAGCAGGTCCGTTATTTCATAACCTTGTACTTGCCGATGAAATTAACCGTGCGCCTGCAAAAGTGCAATCAGCACTGTTAGAAGCCATGGCCGAAAGGCAAATTACCGTGGGTAAAAACACTTATCCATTACCTGATCTTTTCTTAGTAATGGCAACGCAAAACCCACTAGAACAAGAAGGCACCTACCCGCTGCCGGAAGCTCAGCTCGACCGTTTTTTATTGCATCTCAATATTGATTACCCGGATGCACAAAATGAATTAGCCATTTTGCGATTAACACGTGGCGAAGCCCTTGCTGAAGAGCAGGTAAAAGCGCCGCAAATTTCGCAAGAAACCTTGTTTGAATCGCGCAAGCAGGTATTGTCTTTACATTTATCAGAACCACTTGAGCGCTATCTTGTACAACTGATTATTGCAACGCGACAGGCTGAAAAATTAAGCCCTGAGCTAGGTCGTTGGATTGAATATGGCGCCAGTCCACGTGCAACAATTGCACTGGATCGCTGTGCTCGTGCCCATGCATGGCTTGCAGGCCGTGATTTTGTCGCACCTGAAGATATTCAAAGCGTATTTGCTAATGTGCTACGTCATCGCATTATTTTGTCTTATGAAGCTCAAGCCGATGGGGTAAGTAAAGACGATGTATTAGCAGAAATTATTGCACGTGTGGTCGCGCCTTAACATATATTATGAACACACACTCTGCACAACTCGCTGAATTACAAAGTAATGGTGTGGCACTTTCACTCAATGAGTTAATGGCTTACCACAATAAAACCACTTTGCTTGAGTTATCGCCAAAGCGCAAAGTTAAACACCCAAATGCGGGGCAATACTTAGCTCCGCACAAAGGACGTGGAATGGAATTTGCCGAGGTAAGGCACTACCAACCAGGTGATGATGTGCGCGCAATTGATTGGCGTGTAACCGCTCGCACTGGCATTGCGCACACAAAGCTATTTCAGGAAGAAAAAGAACGCCCTGTTTTTATCTTAACGGACTTTAGCGACAGTATGATCTTTGGCTCTCAACTGCTTTTAAAATCTGTGCAAGCTGCACATTTAAGTGCACTCGTTGCTTGGAGCGC
>NZ_JBFKMX010000012.1:0-53074 GCF_041629635.1 Pseudoalteromonas sp.
AAAAGGAAACGCACAATGCGCATTAAAGCGATCGCAGCTGCACTTGCAGTTAGCTTTGCAGGCTCGGCTTTTGCCGATGAAGGTATGTGGCAACCACACCAATTACCTGAATTAGAAGATGTCCTTAAAGCAAAAGGCTTAACAATCGACGCTAAGTCAATCTCAAAGCTTACCGAGTTCCCAATGAATGCCGTCATCAGCCTTGGTGGTTGTACTGCATCATTTGTATCGCCAAAAGGTTTAGTTGTAACTAACCACCACTGTGCTTATGGTTCTATCCAGTACAATTCAACAACTGATAACAACATTCTAGAAAATGGCTTTTTAGCAAAGAAACCTTCTGAAGATTTACCAGCTGCACCGGGCTCTCGTGTCTATGTTACTGAAGAAGTAACTGATGTAACGGCCAAAGTGAAAAAAGGCACTGAAAGTCTTGCTGGCAAAGCTCGCTACGAAGCAATTGATGCTAACCGCAAAGCACTTGTTGCTGAGTGTGAAGAAGATAAAGGCTACCGCTGTAATGTGTATACCTTCCACGGTGGTTTAGAGTATTACCTAATTAAATCGCTTGAGATTAAAGATGTACGTTTAGCTTACACGCCGGCAATGGGGGTTGGTAAATACGGTGGCGATATCGATAACTGGATGTGGCCACGTCACACAGGTGATTTTGCATTCTACCGTGCATATGTTGGTAAAGATGGCAAACCTGCAGAATTTTCAAAAGATAACGTACCGTTTGAGTCTAATTCATTCCTGAGCGTGAGTGCTAAAGGGGTACAAGAAGGTGACTTTGTAATGGTAACAGGCTACCCAGGCCGTACTAACCGTTACCGTGTATCTCCAGAAGTAGATTATGTTTTCAATACCGCATACCCACTTGCGCGCAAGCATAACTCTAAATATGTTGAGCTGATTGAAGAAAATGCGCCAGAAGGTTCGCAAGAGCGTATCGCATACGAAAGCACGATTGCTGGTTACAATAACTACATTAAGAACTATGGCTCAATGATTGAGAGCTTCAAAAAAGGGTCGATGTACACCCGTAAGCAGCAGTTTGAACAAGACCTACAAGCGTGGATCAACAGTGACAGTGACCGTAAAGCAAAATACGGTAGTGTGTTAGCTGATTTAGAAGCGCTTGTTGCAGAGTCACAAAAGCATAACCAACGTGATCGTATGCTTGGTTACGTACACCGCTCGCAAATGATTTCAACAGCGCGTATGTTGTATCGTTTAGCCGTTGAAAAGCAAAAGCCAGACGCTGAGCGCGAAAGTGGTTATCAAGAGCGTGATTTACCACGTATTGAAGCGCGTCTTAAGAGCATGAGCCGTCGTTATGCAGAGCCAGTTGATAAATCCATTCTACTTCATTTCTTAGAGCTATACGCTGCACTTCCTGCAAATGAGCGTTTAGTTGAAGTTGATAGCGCGCTAAATCTAACCAATGGTTTTGATAAAACAAAACATGCAGCAATGCTAGATGAAATGTATGCAAACTCTAAACTGGCTGATGAAAAAGCGCGTTTATGGATGCTGGACTTAGATCTTGCGCAGCTTGATCAAAGCAACGACCCATTTGTGAAATACGCAAAAGCGATTTTCAGTGTAATGAAGTCAATTGAAGATCAAGAGAAAGAACTAACGGGTAAAATGCAGGCGGCGCGCCCAGCATTAATGGAAGCGATTATTGCCTACAATAAATCTCTTAATAAGCCAGTATACGCAGATGCAAACAGCACATTACGTGTTACTTACGGTACAGTGGGTGGTTACTCGCCGCAAGATGGCCTTTTAGCAACGCCGTTTACTTCACTTGAAGGTTTGCTTGCTAAAAATACCGATGTTGAACCATTTAACTCACCGAAAAAGCAAAATGACTTAATCAAGCAAAAGCAATACGGTGATTACACAGGTGGTATGAACACAGTACCAGTAAACTTCTTATCAAATGTTGATACCACAGGTGGTAACTCAGGCTCACCAACACTTAACGGTAACGCAGAACTTGTTGGTTTACTGTTTGACGGTGTTTACGAAAGTATCATTGGTGACTGGGATTACGATGAAAACTTAAATCGTTCAATCCACGTAGATTCACGTTATATGCTTTGGGTAATGGACAAAGTCGATAATGCCCAAAACCTACTCAATGAAATGAAGATTGTACGATAAACAATTTTACAACTAGATTAAAAGGGAGACGGTGAGTCTCCCTTTTGTTTATCTGACTGAAATTAATTAAGTAAGGAGAATGTATGCACCTTAAGTGGACTGATTCATTTGAAATCGCGCTAGCACTACTCGATGAGTACCCAGAAGTAGATCCTAGGAAAATACGTTTTACAGATTTACGCGAGTGGATACTTAATTTAGAGGATTTTGATGACGACCCAAACCACTGCGGCGAACGTATTTTAGAAGCAGTTCAAATGGCTTGGATAGAAGAGTCTGATTAAGCTGAAGAAGGCTTAACTTGACCTGTCAGACTATTCAAATCTGACAGTCGCATGTGTTCCCAGAAGCTGCCATCAGATAGCTTAGCATCAAAGTTCTATAATTAGACTGACTATTTATGAATTATGCACCTAATATTACAATTAAGCTTAGTATATCGAGTCTATTGATACAATGCTTATCATCATTTGTTATCTATAAGTAATTTGTTTCGTTTAATTCACATTTAGCGATGGTATAGATTTAAAATCAGCGTGTTAATAAGGTGTAGGTGCAGTGCACTGAACTTAAAGTGATAATTCTTTTTGTCGGTAAATAAGCACCTATAACCAATTTTGAGTATGTGTGATGCCGTGTGTTATTACATTTATTGTTTAATTATAGGTAAATCAAAATGTTTCAATTAACCGCATTCGCATGATCAATTTTGGTCAAGAATTAGTATCCGAAACAAAGCTAAATTAGTCGTTTAATTTTTTACCTTTCTAACTTAGTGTGTTAACTGCAAACATGGCAGTTAACGCATTATTTTTCTTATTCAAGTGAACCATTTTCCTTTTTTAACCCTATAGCAGTGGGTGCTGTTCTTTCGATTAAGGCTTTAAGCTTTGTAAAAGCGAGCTAACCTATTATTTATGGGATTTGGCGGATAAAGTTTATAACAGGCATTGAAAAGCTGAAAAAAGCACATATTTAAACCTACACGCTAGTTTCAATAAAAAGCTAGTGTTATAATATCACAAAATACTTGTTGGAAATGTCGTGGCTGAAGTAAGAGCAAGAGTCCAGCTCAAAGTTGGCAAAAACAGTAAAATCCCTGCAGAAATTGTATCTTTTCATGGTCTTTTAGACGGTGAAGAACACGTCGCTTTAATCTTTAATAACGCTGATAAAGAGCCAAACCCGTTAATTCGTATGCACTCTGAGTGCTTAACAGGGGATGTATTCCATTCTTCACGCTGTGATTGTGGCGAACAACTTGATGAATGCATTGAAATGATGCACAAGCAAGGCGGTATTATTCTTTATTTACGCCAAGAAGGGCGTGGTATTGGTTTATATAATAAAATTGATGCCTATGTTTTACAGTCGCAAGGTATGAATACCTACGAAGCAAATAATCATTTAGGCTTTGCCGACGACTTACGAGAGTTTAGAGATGCAGCGTTAATGTTGCAGGCGCTTGATATTGAATCAGTTAAACTTCTTACAAATAATCCACGTAAAGTTAAAGCGCTCAGTGAATCGGGCATAAACATAGTGGAGCAAGTCGGTACGTCAGCACATTTAAAAGAAGGCAATGAAGCCTATTTAGCGACGAAAGTGGCTCATGGTTCACATATGCTGGATTTAACGCAACTAAAAAAGTAGCATAGAGCTATCGTGTTGATTTATTAACGCTCCATTTTATGGAGCGTTTTCATTTATAAGAAAGAAAAATGGCAATTGAAATACGGATTTTTAAGGCAAAAGCAGGTGTTAACTGGTTTAAAGCTGGTTGGGAATTGTTTAAATGCCAACCTGGTACCTTTATTCTAATGCACCTATTTATTGGTGTTTTATCTTTAATCGCATTGGTTGCGCCGATTTTTCAGCTGCCTGCAGCACTGGCAATGCCATTTGTCACGGCGGGTTTTTATCGTGCCATGTTAAATCGTCAACAAGGTAAAAAAATCGCATTTTTTGACCTTTTTAATGTGTTTAGTGAAGCTGGAAGACGTTTGATGTTATTTCGCTTAGGGCTTTATCACCTATTTGGTGGATTTATTTTAGCGCTTTTAACAACATCGTTATTTCAAGGCTTGAGTGAGCCTCTTAATGCCTATCTTCAGGCCGTTGAATCACAAAATGTTGACCTAGTGCAGTTACATGCACAACAAGTAATCGATAGCATTCAGTTTTCAAATATCATTGTGCTTATTGCTGCGTATTCACTTTACACCATGTGTTTTGCTTACACGATTCCGCTGGTTTATTTTTCTGAAAACAACAGCATTTTAGAGTGTATCAAAGCAAGCCTTTTGGTGTTTTGGCATAATATGGCGGCGCTGGGTATTTTTGGTGCAATCTCAGCGGGCCTAATTTTATTTGCCGCATTCTTATCATTTATTCCATTGTTATTTACTTTACCAGTGCTTTATGCAGGGTTCTTTGTGTCTTTCCAAGCGATGTTTATGTCATCAGTAATCGTTAAATCCGAACAGTCAAATAATGAACAGCCACAAGCGCAAAATCACGATAGATTTGATGCGTAAATGACAGAAAAAGAACAAGCCAAATTAAAAAATTATGTGCTTTGGTTGCTTTCACGACAAGAGTATTCCAAAGCACAAATTGCCAAAAAATTAGCTACTCGTTGTGAAGACAACGAGTTTATTGAAAAGCTCATTTTATGGTGTGAAGATTATGGCTTCATTGATGATATTCGCTATGCCGAAAGCTTTGTGCGACGCCAAATAAATAAAGGTTTGGGGTTAATGCGAATTAAAAATGAAGCCTATCAAAAAGGGGTAAGTGCCGATCTAGTACAAACTATTGTCGAAGAATTAGAAATAGACTGGTATCTGCAGGCCCAATCCGCATATAATAAGAAATTCACAAATACAAGTAGTTCCCTCGACTTTAAAGAAAAAGCGAAGCGCATTCGCTACATGAATTATCGAGGGTTTAATCATGAACAAATTGAATTTGCAATGCAAACAAGTCCGTCAAACGAGTGAGAGGTAGCATGCAGCATATGACGACCGCGGAAATCCGCAACGCGTTTCTAAATTATTTCGCATCAGAGCAACACCAAGTGGTGCCATCAAGTTCATTGGTACCAGGCAACGATCCTACCTTGCTATTCACCAATGCAGGTATGGTGCAATTTAAAGATGTATTCCTAGGTGCAGAGCGCCGTCCATACAATCGTGCGACGAGTTCGCAGCGCTGTGTGCGTGCTGGTGGTAAGCACAACGATTTAGAAAACGTAGGTTATACTGCCCGTCACCACACGTTCTTCGAAATGCTGGGAAACTTCAGTTTTGGTAACTACTTCAAGCAAGATGCGATTAAGTTTGCATGGCAATTTCTAACAGATGTTATCAAGTTACCAAAAGAGAAGCTGCTGGTAACGGTTTATCACACTGATAACGAAGCGTTTGATATCTGGCACAAAGAAATGGGTTTACCACAAGATAAGATCATTCGTATTGATACAGCAGATAACTTCTGGTCAATGGGTGATACAGGTCCTTGTGGTCCTTGCTCAGAAATTTTCTACGATCACGGTGAGCACATTTGGGGTGGACCTCCGGGCAGCCCAGAAGAAGACGGTGACCGTTTTATCGAAATCTGGAACCTAGTATTTATGCAATACAACCGTCACGCTGACGGTTCAATGGACCCTCTGCCAAGTCAGTCTGTTGACACAGGTATGGGTCTTGAGCGTATTTCTGCAATTATGCAGGGTGTTCACTCAAACTACGAAATCGATATTTTCCAAAACTTAATCAAAGCTGCGGCTGCTGTAACTAACGCACAAGATCTAGAAGATAAATCATTGCGTGTTATTGCTGACCATATTCGTTCATGTGCATTTTTAATTGCCGATGGTGTAATGCCATCAAACGAAGGCCGTGGTTATGTATTACGCCGTATTATTCGCCGCGCTGTTCGTCACGGTAATAAGCTGGGCGCAACAGGTACCTTCTTCCATAAGCTCGTTGCAGCGCTTGCAACAGAAATGGGTGAAGCTTATCCAGAATTACATCAGCAACAAGCGATTATCGAAAAAGTACTTCGTATTGAAGAAGAACAGTTTGGTAAAACCCTTGATCGTGGTCTTGCGATTTTAGAAGAAAGCCTAAAAGATTTACAAGGCGATGTAATCCCAGGTGATTTAGTATTTAAGCTTTACGATACTTATGGTTTCCCTGCAGATTTAACGGCAGATGTTGCTCGTGAACGCTTTATGACCATTGATGAGCGTGGCTTCCAAGAAGCAATGGAAGTTCAACGTAAACAAGCGCAGCAAGCTGGTAAGTTTGGTGCAGACTACAATGACCAGTTAAAGTCTGAAAAAACCACTGAATTTAAAGGTTACGATAGCGAGCAATACACAGGTACTGTGGTTGAATTATTTAGCGGTGCAGATGCCGTTACTGTTCTTGAAGACGGACAGCAAGGTATTGTTATTCTTGATCGCACACCTTTCTACGCAGAAAGCGGTGGTCAAGTTGGTGATACGGGTGTGCTTAAAGTTGCTAATGGTGAGTTTATTGTTGAAGACACCACAAAACTGGGTAATGCATTCGCCCACAAAGGTAAAGTAGTTGGCCGTATTGGTGTGAATGACCGTGTTGATGCGCATGTTGATGCAACACGTCGCGATAACACCAAGAAGAACCACACTGCAACGCACTTATTACACGAAGCACTTCGAGTTGTACTTGGTGACCATGTTACGCAAAAAGGTTCATTAAATGATCCTGAGCGTTTACGTTTTGACTTCTCACACTTTGAAGCAGTAACAAAAGAAGAGTTACAACACATCGAAGATATGGTGAACCTTGAGATCCGTAAAAACATCGATCTAAATACCGAATTAATGGCAATTGATGCAGCGAAAGAAAAAGGCGCAATGGCGTTATTTGGTGAGAAATACGACGATGAAGTTCGCGTTGTTAGCATTGGCGATTTCTCAATTGAGCTTTGTGGTGGTACGCACGTTAAGCGCACCGGCGACATCGGTTTATTCAAGATTGTGTCTGAGGGTGGTATTGCTGCAGGTGTTCGTCGTATTGAAGCAGTGACAGGTGAAGGTGCAGTTGCTTACATCAATAAACAAGCTGAAACATTATCAGCAATTGCTGCGCTAGTGAAAGGCGATAGCAATAATGTGTTAGACAAAGTATCAGCATTAGTTGAGCGCGCTAAAGGCCTTGAAAAAGAAATTGCGCAACTTAACGATAAGCTTGCAAGTGCAGCTGGTGCATCATTACTTGACGCTGTAATAGATGTAAATGGCGTTAAATTACTAGTAGCAAATGTTGAAGGCACTGAGTCAAAAGCATTGCGTGGTATGGTTGATGACCTTAAGAACAAACTTGGCTCAGGCATTATTGCGCTTGGTGTTGCAAGTGGCGATAAAGTAAGCCTAATTGCGGGTGTGACAAAAGACTTAACTGGTCAGTTTAAAGCCGGTGAGCTAGTTAACCACATGGCATCGCAAGTGGGTGGTAAAGGTGGTGGTCGTCCTGATATGGCACAAGCAGGTGGCTCTCAACCAGAAAACTTAGCTGCAGCACTTGAAAGTGTGAATGCGTGGGTGAGTGAGCGCGCTTAAACTTGGCGTTATTAGTTAAAAAATTTGGTGGCACTTCAGTTGGTTCGATAGAGCGGATTGAAGCTGTCGCTGATCTGGTTGTGCGCTCTAAACAGCAAGGGCATCAAGTCGTTGTTGTTGTTTCAGCGATGTCTGGCGAAACCAATCGTCTAATTAATCTCGCAAGGCAAATTGACTCCAATCCTAGTTCTCGTGAGCTCGATGTATTGTTAACTACCGGTGAGCAAGTTTCTGTTGCATTGCTTGCTATGGCTATTATCAAACGCGGTCATTCGGCAATTAGCTTACTGGCTGATCAAGCGGGCATTATGACCGATAACCTGTTTGGTAAAGCGCGAATTCAGATGATCCCGCCAAAACGCTTAAATCAAGAGCTAGAGCAGGGGCGTATTGTGATCCTTGCCGGATTTCAAGGGCGAGATATCGAAGGTAATATCACCACGCTTGGAAGGGGTGGCACGGATACCACAGCGGTTGAAGTTGCTGCGGCAATTAATGCCGATGAATGCCAGATTTATACCGATGTAAATGGTGTTTACACTACCGACCCACGCATTGAACCAAAAGCGAAGCGGATGGATTATGTTACCTTTGAAGAAATGCTTGAGCTTGCGAGTTTAGGCGCTAAAGTCTTACAAATCCGCTCTGTAGAAGCAGCTGGCAGGCATAACCTGCCTTTACGTGTGCTTTCATCATTCGAACCTGATCATGGTACTTTAATTAGTTATGAGGAAAACCCTATGAATTCAAAGGTAGTTTCTGGGATTGCATTTAGCAAAGATGAAGTGCTGTTCAAAGTACATAACTTAGAGAATACACCACAGCAACTAGCTGAATTTTTAGAGATATTTTCTGATAACAACATAGAAATTGACATGATCAGTAACTTTTCCTGCAAAGGCGATAAAGTCGGCTATGCTTTAACTGTACATGAAGTCGATTCGCAGTTGGCAGAACAGTTAATTAAACAAAATCTTACAACTCTTAATGCGGATTCAGTTACAGTTAATGAAACTGTTGCTAAGATTTCTGTTGTTGGGATAGGAATGAAATCAAATGCTGGTGTTGCAGGAAAGCTGTTTAGAGCATTAGCAAATGAGAATATTAATGTTCAGCTTATTTCAACCTCTGAGATAAAAGTCTCGGTTTTAGTAGATGAGAAGTACCTAGAATTGGGAGTTAGAGCTTTACATAGTGCTTTTACTTTAGACCAGTAAAAGTTCTAACTTTTTAAATAATATTCATGTAAAATGGAATTGATACGGAATCTTTAAACTTTGGATATTTAGGAGCAAAGAATGCTAATTTTGACTCGTCGCGTAGGTGAAACCCTCATGATTGGGGATGAAGTTACAGTTACTGTACTTGGCGTTAAGGGTAACCAAGTGCGTATTGGTGTTAATGCACCAAAAGATGTTTCAGTACATCGTGAAGAAATTTATATGCGAATTCAAGCTGAAAAAGCTAACTCTGAACCAGGCAACGAATAGTTTAGAGCAGAATTTTAAGAGCCAGCATTAATGCTGGCTTTTTTTGTTTTTAATACCTTGTCACTGTTTTATCTACTGTTATGATGTATACAATTTTAACAATGATAACAACGCTATGATTAAAAAAACCTCTCTCGCACTAGCGGTAGGCCTTGCACTAACAGGTTGCATGGATACACAATCGAATTCGAATACAACCGTTATTGAAAAAGCAGCCACAGAGCAAACAGTTCAATTATCTGAAAATCAAAAACTCAATCAACTTGTTGAAAGCTATTTTGATGAAGCTTTAGCATTTTCACCGGTATCTGGTACTTATGTGGGTGAATCTCAATACAATAATCAGTGGAGCCCAGTTATAAGCGCTGAAAATCGAGCGAAAGCAACGGCGTTTACTAAGAAATACCAGTCATTATTAGCTGCTATTGATGCTACAAAGTTAACCGGCCAAGATCTGTTAAGCTACCAAATTTTCAAGCGTGACTTAGCCCTTTCTTTGGAGTCAGAGAAATTTCCAAGCTACTTAATTCCAATTGATCAAATGGCGGGCGAACATAATACCTTTGCAAGCCTTGGTTCAGGTAAAAGTGCACAACCATTTACAACTAAGGCTGAATTTGATGCCTTTATTGGTCGCGCAAATGGTTTTGTTACTTGGTTAGAAAGTGTCGAAGAAAATATGCGTGAAGGCATTAAGCAAAATGTGACTTTGCCTCAAGTGCTTGCGAAAAAGTTACTGCCACAATTCCAAGCCCACGTTGTAACTGATCATACACAAAGTGTTTTTTGGATGCCTGTAGCTGATATGCCAGAGTCAATTTCAGCACAAGATAAAGCGCAAATCGAAGCAGACTATCAAGCACTTATTTTGAACACTCTGGTGCCAGCATACGCAAAAATGGCTAAATTCTTAGAGCAAGAATACATTCCAGCTGCAAATGTGAAAGTCGGTTATGCAAACTTACCAAATGGTAAAGCATGGTATGAGTTTTTAATTAAACAACATACTACGCTTGATTTAAATGCTGACGAAATTCACGAAATTGGGTTGCGTGAAGTAGAGCGCATTTTAAATGAAATGAAAGGTGTGAAAGAAGCTGTTGGCTTTGAAGGTGATTTAGCCGCATTTTTCGTTCATTTACGTGATAGTGATGAGTTTTATTATGATAAGCCAGAAGATCTAGTTAAAGCGTATGAAGACGTAAAAGTCAAGATTGATGCCAAGTTACCTAAACTCTTCGATATCGCGCCAAAAGCAGATTATGTTGTTAAACCAGTAGAAGCATTTAGAGCGGCATCTGCTGCGGGCGCATCATACCAAGCACCCGCACCAGATGGTTCAAGACCGGGCGTGTTTTATATCAATACGCATAACCTAAAAGCGCAGCCAAAATTCTTATTAGAAACTCTTTCAATTCATGAAGCTGCTCCTGGTCACCACTTCCAAATTGCATTACAACAAGAAGTAGAAGGTTTACCACGTTTTAGAAAATTTGGTGGCTACACTGTGTTTGCTGAAGGTTGGGCATTGTATGCGGAAAGTTTAGGTAAAGAGCTAGGCTTATTTACGGACCCTTATATGTGGTACGGACGTTTAGTTGATGAGCAATTACGCGCAATGCGCCTTGTATTAGACACGGGATTCCATGCAAAAGGTTGGACACGTGAGCAGGGTATTGAATACATGAAGGCAAATTCATCTATGGCTGAAAGTGACATTATTTCAGAAGTTGAGCGTTATATCGGCTGGCCTGGACAAGCCTTATCTTATAAATTGGGTGAATTTAAAATCCGTGAGCTGCGTGAAAAAGCAAAAGCTGCACTTGGTGATAAATTTGATATTAAAGCGTTCCATACACAAATTTTGATTGATGGTGCACTGCCAATGCCGATTCTAGAAGCTAAACTAGATAGCTGGATTGAAAGTGTAAAATAAGTAAATTTAAGTAGCAGTTTCGGCTGCTACTTAATGCAAAAACTTGTATATTCTAGCCGCCTTAGCTACAAAAATAAGCAAACTGCATATTCTGTGAACGAACAGAAAAAATATGACTAAAATTGTTTGACTTATTTTCAATAGGCTTTAATATACGCACCCACAAGACGGAGAGGTGGCCGAGTGGCCGAAGGCGCTCCCCTGCTAAGGGAGTATAGGGTTTGTAGCCCTATCGAGGGTTCGAATCCCTCCTTCTCCGCCATGTCTTGTACGGACGCGTAGCTCAGCTGGATAGAGTACCTGGCTACGAACCAGGCGGTCGGAGGTTCGAATCCTCCCGCGTCCGCCACTTTACTAAAGTGGTTAAATAAATAGTCATCGGCTAAGATGTAAAATTAGAAATATCGCGGACGCGTAGCTCAGCTGGATAGAGTACCTGGCTACGAACCAGGCGGTCGGAGGTTCGAATCCTCCCGCGTCCGCCACTTCTTCTGAAGTGACATCAACCGACGAAAGTCGGTTTTTTTGTGCCTCAAATTTGTTAGATAGAAAGCATCAGAGTTAGATGTAAACTACTAAAGCATATTACGTAAGCTTAGCTGAATAGAGTACCTGGCTACGAACCAGGCGGTCGGAGGTTCACTCTTTTAGGTAAGTAAGTCCCGCGTCCGCCACTTCTTCTGAAGTGACATCAACCATTGAGCGTCGGTTTTTTTGTGCCTAAATTTAGCTAATTAGTTGTAGCTAGACCAAGTTGGCAACGAACAAGGTTCGTAAGCATCAGTGCTAGATGTAAAAACTAAAGCATACTGCGGACGCGAAACTTAGCTGGATAGAGTACCTAACTACCAACCGGGCGGTCGGAGGTTCACTTTTAGGTAAGTAAGTCCCGCGTCCGCCACCTCTTCTGAAGTGACATCAACCATTGAGCGTCGGTTTTTTTGTGTCTAAAATTTGTTAGATAGAAAGCATCAGAGTTAGATGTAAACTACTAAAGTATATTACGGAAGCTTAGCCTAGCTGAATAGAGTAGCTGGCTACGAACCATGCGCTCGGAGGTTCAATCTTTTAAATAAAGAAGTCCCGCGTCCGCCACTTCTTTTGAAGTGACATCAACCGACAATCGTCGGTTTTTTTGTTCCTAAAATTTGCTAAAGGCAAAACATCAGAGTCCTATTTAAACGCAAATACATACTTTGACGGTTTAGCCCAGCTAGATAGAGTACCTGGCTACGAACTAGGCGATCGGAGGTTCACTCTTTTAGATAAACAAGTCCCGCGTCCGCCACTTCTTTTGAAGTGACATCAACCATTGAGCATCGTTTTTTTGCCTAAAATTAGATAAATACTTTTCAGATTTATCAAATTTCGTGATGATTCTGATTTTTGTAAACTTAATCAAACTAATCAAAATGAAAATTGCCTTGTGGCAATATTTCATCTTCAGAGATACCTCTATTTATACTCCACTAATATTCGTGTGCATATTTTGAAAAAATTGCGACATCAAATAAATATAACTTAGACTTAAATAATTGGTCTTACCAATTTTTAGTGTGATGACTTGGCTATTCGAATATACCGATTAAGCAGGTAATTTTATGTAAAACAGCAGTAACATGCATAGCTGCTATCTACTTCCTCCCATATTATATAAAAAAGGTCATGAAATAAGCTCATGTTTGTCATGTTTTTAGCCTATTGTTAATGACATGTTTAATCTTGTATAGTGTTGTGAATTGGTTTTACCAATTGACAATTTGTTGTAAGTGATCAATATTGGTCATCAGTTTTGAATAGTTATTAAAAAAACTTAACTAAAAATGCTAATTTGAGGTGGGGAATGGATGTATCAGGATTGCTGATAGAAGCAGCTGTTTTAATGTTTACAGGTATGGTGGTGGTGTTTGTCTTTTTGACCATATTAATTTTTACCATTAAAGGCATGTCTAGAGCACTTGCTAACTTTGATACACCTAAAGTAAAACCAAACCCAGTTAAATTATCCGGTAATCAAGTACCAACTAGTCACGTAGCTGCGATTGCCGCGGCAGTAAAACAATACCGCGAAAAGCAATAATAAAAGGGGCCAAATCAATGTCACAATTAAAATTAACCGAATTAGTATTGCGTGATGCTCACCAGTCTTTGTTAGCAACGCGTTTGCGTTTAGAAGATATGTTACCAATTGCAGATAAGCTAGATAAAGTCGGCTATTGGTCAATGGAATCGTGGGGTGGAGCAACATTTGACGCTTGTATTCGTTATTTAGGTGAAGATCCTTGGCACCGCATTCGTGCCTTAAAAGCGGCAATGCCAAATACCAAACAGCAAATGTTACTGCGTGGACAAAACTTACTAGGCTACCGCCATTATGCCGATGACGTTGTTGAACGTTTTGTTGAACGTGCACATAAAAACGGTGTAGACGTATTTCGTATTTTTGATGCGATGAATGATGTTCGTAACCTAGAAACGGCAATTAAGTCAGCGGTAAAAGTAGGTGCACACGCACAAGGTACAATTTCGTACACAGTTAGCCCAGTTCACAACTTACAAATGTGGCTTGATCAAGCAAAACAGTTAGAAGACTTAGGTGTTCACTCAATCTGTATTAAAGATATGGCGGGCTTGCTCAATCCGTATGATGCGGAAAAACTGATCACCGGATTAAAAGAGACTGTTGCAGTGCCAATTGCAATGCAGTGCCATGCCACAACAGGCCTAAGTACAGCAACATACCAAAAAGCGATTGATGCCGGAATCGATATGCTTGATACCGCAATTTCTAGTATGAGTATGACTTATGGTCACAGTGCTACTGAAACTATGGTATCAATCGTTGAGAATACAGATCGTGCCACTGGCCTTGATATGAATCTATTGGAAGAAATTGCAGCCTATTTTAGAGAAGTACGTAAAAAGTATGCAAAATTTGAAGGTAGTTTAAAAGGCGTTGATGGACGTATTTTGTTAGCGCAAGTGCCTGGCGGCATGTTAACAAACATGGAAAACCAGTTAAAAGAGCAGGGCGCAGAAGATAAGCTTGACGATGTATTACTGGAAATCCCAAAAGTACGTGAAGATTTAGGCTTTTTGCCATTAGTAACACCAACGTCGCAAATTGTTGGTACCCAAGCTGTTTTAAATGTACTCACAGGTGAGCGTTATAAATCAATCACTAAAGAGACCTCAGGTGTACTTAAAGGTGAGTATGGTGCAACGCCAGCACCAGTAAATAAAGAGCTACAAGAACGAGTTTTAGACGGTGCTGAGCCAATTACATGTCGCCCTGCGGATCAAATCGAACCAGAGCTAAGCAAATTAGAACAAGAGTTAGATGAAATTGCGCAAAAAGATAAACTCGATTTGGCAGATGATGTAATTGATGATGTATTAACGTATGCATTATTCCCGCAAATTGGTTTGAAATTCCTTAAAAACCGCAATAACCCAGATGCATTTGAGCCTGCGCCAAGCAATGATCCGTTACCAACAGAGCAAACGCCAGCACCAAAAGGTAATGGTAAAACAGAACATTACAGTATTAGTGTTGACGGTAAAGTGTATGCGGTAAGTGTGGCACCAAGTGGTGAACTAACCAATATTCAACCAGTGCCAAGCGCTGCAAATCAGCACACAGATGTATTGCCGCAATCAGCTTCTGTTGATGCTGCCGAAACGCTAAATTCACCATTGTCAGGTAATATTTTTAAAGTGAGTGTAAAGCCTGGCCAACAAGTGTCTCAAGGTGATGTTGTGATTATTATGGAAGCGATGAAGATGGAAACTGAAGTTCGCGCAGCAAAAGACGGTACGGTAGCTGAAATATTTGTATCGGAAGGCGACTCAGTATCGACTGGCGATCCTTTATTTTCGTTAGTGTAAGGTTGGAGAGGTGTAATGGAAAGCTTATTGACCTTATGGCAAGCGACGGGCATTGCTAATTTAGAATTGCCACAATTAATCATGATGCTAGTTGGTGCACTATTGCTATACCTTGCAATTGTGCGCAATTTTGAGCCTCTTTTATTAGTACCGATTGGTTTTGGTGCCATTTTAACTAATATTCCACTTGCAGGGCTGTCAGAAGCTGGTGGGTTACTTTATTACGTTTATAAAATTGGTATTGATTCAGGAGTGTTCCCACTGCTTATTTTTATGGGCGTTGGTGCACTTACTGATTTTAGTGCGCTAATTGCGAACCCTAAAATGTTGCTGTTAGGAGCTGCTGCACAGTTTGGTATTTTTGCCACGTTATTTGGCGCCATTTTCTTAAACTACATACCAGGTTTTGAATTTACGCTGCAAGACGCTTCTGCTATAGCGATTATTGGTGGTGCTGATGGCCCAACAGCGATCTTCTTAGCATCGAAATTGGCGCCAGATCTACTTGGAGCGATTGCGGTTGCTGCGTATTCTTATATGGCGTTAGTGCCTATTATTCAGCCGCCAATTATGAAGCTGTTTACTACAGAAGCTGAGCGTAATATCGAAATGCCACAGTTACGCCAAGTAAGCAAAGCTGAAAAGGTTATCTTCCCATTATTGGTGTTAGTGCTTATAGCCATGTTCTTACCTGCAGCTGCACCACTTGTGGGTATGTTCTGTTTAGGTAATTTAATGCGCGAGTCAGGTGTAGTGGATCGTTTAAGTAAAACAGCGCAAAACGAGTTAATTAATATTACTACTATTTTCCTTGGCTTGGCTGTGGGTTCTAAGCTTGCGGCTGATCAATTCTTAACGGTCGAAACTCTGGGGATTTTAGCCCTTGGTGCTGTGGCATTTGGTATTGGCACTGGTTCAGGTGTACTGATGGCTAAAGTAATGAACAAATTCAGTAAAACACCTATCAATCCACTTGTGGGTGCTGCGGGAGTATCAGCAGTACCTATGGCGGCACGTGTTGTTAACAAAGTTGGATTAGAAGCAAATCCTCATAACTTCTTGTTAATGCACGCGATGGGGCCAAATGTAGCAGGGGTACTTGGTAGTGCAGTTGCTGCCGGTATACTGCTTGCCATGGTGGGATAAGTTTCATCGTAGAGCTCAACCAGCTCATTTCGCGGCCGTTAATTCGGCCGCTTTTTTATCTTCATTTTTCTCGATACAATCACTTTCTAAACTAATACATTGGATTGTTTTAAATGAATGTTTTCATTTTGTTGATTGTGCTTTTTGTGGCATTAATTGTCATTATTCCGTTGATTGAAAAGTCGGGTGTGCGATTTTCAGAGCAGCAAACTGCTAAGATTGCTCGCTGGATTTGGCCACTGTTAATGATTTCAATGGTGATAAGCTTAATTTACCATTTAATGCGCTAAATGGGTTTCCTAAATCGGGTTTGCTGTAGTCGCACACACCGTTTGGGAATGTTTGTGCTAACTTGTCACGGTAAGGTGCCATATCAATAGGGTGGTAAACACCTTGTTTGATAGCCTGCTCCACTGAAATTCGCTGGCATTTAAATACGCTGCCAGCCCAAGGGCCGCCAGCTTGAATGCGTGAGTTGGTATAAATTGGGAAATGACGCGTGCATTCTCCATCGTCTTGGTTATTCCAATCACCATTCCATACATCTTCTCCATCAGCGATAACTTCACCTTTTTCACCAAAGCAGCGATCACTGGCGTTTAACGGTGCTTTGTGTGTTGTTAACCACAAATCTAAAGTGTCAAAAGCTTCATTAAGAGGCGTGTAGTGCTTGTTTGATATCCAAATTCGGTGGTTTTTGAGGTTTCCATGTTGCTGCAGGATCCGTAAACGAGTCGCAAAAGAAGTGGAGATATGGTGCATATCAAGCTGCTCCTCTAGATAGTGATGAATATCTATAGTGGGAATAGTATTTACCCCTAAATAAACTTGGCCATAGCGATAGGCCTGTTGAATTGCCGCGATATTTGATTGAGTTCGTTGTGCTGGTTTGTCGCCTGCACTAGTTATATTGTGACGACTCCATTGCGTTAACCATATGGGTGTTTTAACAAAAGGAAAAAACAACAACTGCTCAGGTTGCTGTTTCGATTGCTGTTTCCAGCCACCAATATGGTAATTGAGATGCAAAAACGTTTCGGGTGTTAATACTCCTTGCTGTAACCCTTTTAAACCATATTGCACACCTTGGTTGTCCCAAAGCGCAGGGGCATCTGCTTCATTTTTTTGCTGGGTAATAAGTGCTAAGTCTTGCCAATAACTCCAGTTAGTTTGCTGATTAACAGTTTGGCTAAATAAAGGCTTTAAAAAACCTTGTGCAGGGTTATTAACAAGACTACTTAAGCCAAAATAACCATGGACACATTCACTGTATACTTTCGGGCGATATACTGAATTGCCTGTTAGCATTTGGTTGATAGGTGTGTAAAACCATGATTTATGCTCTATTTCTGCATTATTTAAACCTTCAACAGCGCGTTTTTTTATGCTGTTATCCCACTGGGCTAGCTCACTTTTAAAATGGTAGTAGGTGTTAAATAAATCGCAATCTAAGGCGTAGATGGTTTGCGAAACCATGTCAGGGTAAGAATAGAGTGGGATAGCTGCATCAATTAAGCCTGGGCTATTTTGTGCTATTAGATATTGAGCAAGGCCACCGCCAGAGCCGCCAATGCCAATGGTATATTTAGGTTTACCGTAAAGTGACTCAAATTGGCGTTTAACGCGCCAAGCAGTGTCCTCGGCAAGCAGCATATTATAGGTATAACTCGTTTTATTAGCGCTTGATGTAATTACTGCATAGCCTTTTTGTAATTCGCGATAGCGTCGATTAAGTAATTTAGCTGGATTAACTTTGCCTTGCCGAAAACCAATGCCAACACCGCCAGCAAACTGATAAATAAGTTTGTTGTTCCAAAGAGAGCGGGTTTTCCAACTACCAAATTCGTGTGGTGTAATTGGCATCGCAATGGTGTAGATATGTCGATTAATTGTGCCTTGTTCTAATCTAATGAGTAGTAGCTGTTGGCTATTTTCTTTTCTTTTAAATTGTGAAAGCGAGAATATCTCATCACTTTTACCATCAGCGCTAAGAGCAAAGTAACGTAATTTTGAGCGTGCTAAACAGTCTTTACTGTAGCCCACAATAGTATTGGTGATTTTGCCAGCTTCATCTTCATGATAGACAGCAGTTCCAAATGCTTGCTGGTTATCTACCTCGGGTTGACCAAGCCCAGAGCGCATTGTGTCACAGGAAAATGGATAGCGATTTGCGCCCGCGTAAAGCGGTGTAACGGGGCCTACGGAACCAAGCGCAATTGGGTATTTAACAAAATCTGTTGGTCTTTTACTAAAGCGAATATGTGACTCAACATGCAATTGGGTTGTCGTTTGTAAAGGTGCGGTGTTTAAAACACGAAACTGGGAGTGGGGTGCAGGAGTGCAAGTTAATAAAAAAGAACAAAGGCTTATAAAAATGAGGCGTCTGACGAGTAAAATAAACAACATAATATCTTCCTCCTTAGCTTTAAGTATAGGCAGAAGATATTTGCTCTGTTAGAACGAAAAAGGCACCCGAAGGTGCCTAATATGCTATTTTGCTAGTGCGAGTTGTAACTCTCTGTTTTTCTGTAAACTCGCAACCATATTTTGGGCATAAGGCTTAAAACTGGCTAATTCAGACTTAGGTAACGCCTCAGCTTTTGGTAGCTTAACAGTACGTGGATTACGATGAACCCCGTTTACTAAAAACTCATAGTGTAAATGTGCGCCCGTAACACGGCCAGTTGCACCAACAGTACCAATAAGTTGGCCTTGTTTTACTTTTTCACCGCGTTTAACTTTGCGCTTATGCAAGTGAAGGTACTTGGTTACGTATTCTTGCCCGTGGCGAATAAATACATAATTACCATTGTATTTGTTGTAGCCAGCTTTAATCACCGTACCGTTACCAGCTGAAACAACCGGAGTGCCGGTTTTTGCTGCGTAATCAATACCGCGGTGTGCTTTAACTTGACCAGTAACAGGGTGCTTACGGCGTGGGTTAAAGCTTGAGCTTATATATTTGAAGTTAACCGGCGCTCGTAAAAAAGCCTTGCGTAAGCTGCGACCTTCTGGGGTATAGAAGTTATCATCGGTATGGCGCACTGCGGCATAGTTTTCGCTTTGGTTAATAAATTCAGCAGCTAAAATTTTACCTGTACCAATGTATTCACCATCAACATAATGATTTTCATAGATTAGCGTAAATGCATCGCCTTTTCTCAAATCGTTAGCAAAGTCGATGTCCCAACCAAAAATGTTAGCAAAATTAATGATTTGCTTTTCATTAAGGCCAGCGCTTATCCCCGCATTCCAAAAACTTGAATCAATAATACCTGATGCATATTCAGTGCGTTTTTCAATGTCTTTTTTATCAAGGCTTGAGCTAATTGTTTGATCATCATTGAGTTTAACAATTAAAGTTTCTGTGCGGCTAATTTGATAGTTTAACTGAATAAGCTCGTTATTTTCATTTGCTGCAAAGAGCAGAGAATCACCAGGGTGGATCTTGGTTAATTGTTTGTTTAATTTGTTTGCGTTAATAATCTTATGCAGAGTTGACGCTGAAAAACCTGCTCGTTTAAAGATTTTTGCGAGGTTATCGCCTTTTTTAACTTTGAACTCTTTAAAATCAAGAGTTACTAAAGGTAACTCCACAGCAGGTTTGGCTGCAGCAGTTTCTTGTTCTAATTTTTCTACTTCAATTGCAAGTTCATAACGCTTGCCAATTTCAAGCGCATCTTGATTGGTTTGCCTTGACGCGCTCGCCTTCTCAGAGGGTAGAAGCACCAAAGCTGTAATAAATGTAACTACCCCAGCGAGCAACATTTTATGTTTTTTCGGTAGTTTTTTTACTTGCAAAACCATAATGTGCCTTTTGCTACATTAATTAAATAAAAGTGAATAAAATCAGAATAACCTTATATGACCTGTAGTGCCAGTGTTTTGTGCATTTAAAGTGACCAGAATATAGGGTAGAATCAAGAAATTGTTATCTTAAAAATGAATTTTTTGTCAAAGTACGCAAATGTGCTTTGGTAAATGGAGAAATACATGGCTGATATCCAAGCTGCGTTAGCGGAAATAAAGCGTGGTGCAGAAGAAATCCTGATTGAAGAAGAATTAGTTGAAAAACTAAAGTCAGGTAAAAAATTAAAAATCAAAGCGGGTTTTGATCCAACAGCGCCAGATCTTCATTTAGGTCACACTGTACTGATCAATAAAATGAAAACATTCCAAGATCTTGGCCATGAAGTTATCTTCTTAATTGGTGACTTCACGGGCATGATTGGTGACCCAACAGGTAAGAATGTAACACGTAAGCCGCTAACTCGTGAAGATGTGCTCGCCAATGCAGAAACATACAAAGAACAAGTATTTAAAATTCTTGATCCGGCAAAAACAACGGTTGCATTCAACTCTGAGTGGATGGAAAAGTTAGGTGCTGCAGGCATGATCAAACTTGCTGCGCGCCAGACTGTTGCGCGTATGTTAGAGCGTGATGACTTTAAAAAGCGTTATGCTGGTGGTCAGTCAATTGCAATTCATGAGTTCCTATATCCGCTTGTACAAGGTTGGGATTCGGTTGCTCTTGAAGCAGATGTTGAGTTAGGTGGTACCGATCAGCGTTTTAACCTGTTAATGGGTCGCGAATTACAAAAAGACGAAGGTCAAAAGCCGCAAACAGTATTAATGATGCCATTACTTGAAGGTACTGATGGCGTTCAGAAAATGTCTAAGTCATTAGGTAACTACATTGGTATTACAGACGCACCAAACGATATGTTTGGTAAAGTGATGTCTATTTCTGATGATTTAATGTGGCGTTACTACGAGCTGTTAAGTGCATTAAGTATTGATGAAATTGAAGCGCTTAAAGAAAAAGTTGCAAATGGTACTAACCCGCGTGATATTAAAATTGATTTCGCGAAAGAAATGATTGCACGTTTCCACTCAGCGGAAGCTGCCGAAGAAGCACATCACGATTTCATTAAGCGTTTCCAAAAAAATGCGTTACCAGATGATATTCCTGAAGTAACAATTACTGCAGATGGCGAACTTACTATTGCTAGCTTACTTAAAGAAGTAGGTTTAGTTGCAAGTACATCAGAAGCAATTCGTATGATTAAGCAAGGTGCTGTTAAAATCAATGCGAAAGAAAAAGTGTCAGATAGCAAAATGCAGATTGAAGTTGGCAGTTGTGAAGTTTACCAAGTAGGTAAACGTAAATTTGCAAAAGTAACTGTAAATTAATAAAAGCAGCCCACGAAAGTGGGCTTTTTTATATGTCTAAAATAATTATCACAGAATATAAAAGCCCGGTAGATGAATTGCTTATAGGGTCTATAGATGAACAATTATGCTTGTGTGATTGGCAAAATCGTAAAGCAAGGTCGCGTGTAGATAACCGAATTAGTAATGGGCTTAAGGCTGAGTTTATATTTGCTAAAAGTGAGTTTAATAAGCAGGTAATACACCAGTTAGAAGCTTATTTTGCAAAAGAACTTAGCGAATTTTCATTGCCGTTGAAGTTGGTTGGTACTGACTTTCAGCAAAAAGTTTGGCAAGCATTGATGACAATTCCTTTTGCAAATACGCAAAGTTATGGACAATTAGCGCAGTCGATGAATATGCCAAGTGCGGTTCGCGCAGTGGCAAATGCCAATGGTGCCAATGCAATATCAATTATTGTGCCTTGCCATCGTATTATTGGCAGTAATGGTAAATTGACTGGCTATGCTGGTGGGCTTGATGCTAAACAGCGATTACTTGAAATTGAGGGCTTAATCTAAACCCTCATACATTACTATTAAAAAGCACTTACCTTGTGACAAAGTTCATCGGCAGCAATAAGCACACGGTTGGTGTAACGATGTAAATGATCAGGATTTAGCTTGATTATTTGCCCTTTCTTCACTGCAGGGATAAACACCATACCTTGCCAAATCTCAGACTGCACATTGTGTTCATCCATTTCTGAAATCACAATAAATTCAGGTTGTTTCAGCATTACTTGTTCTTTATTAACTGTTGGGTAATTAACATCACTGGCGGCAAACACATTTTCAAGGCCACATATTTCAAAGATTTGATTAACCAAAGTGTGCTTATTTGCAGTCATAATGGGGGTATGCCATAGCTGAAAAAACGCTGGGGCGAATTGTGACTTTTGGTAGCGCTGTTTTAATTGTGCAATATCGCTTTTAAATTGAGTGGTGTAGTTTTTGGCAGCGACTTGTTGCGATAACTTCTCACCAAGCGCTGTAACTTCTTTTTCGATATCTTCGAGCGTATGTGGATCTGATATAAATACATTTAGCCCTAATTGCTTCATTCTTTCAATTTGCCCAAGTTTGGCATTCGAGCGCCAAACTAAAACAAGGTCGGGGTTTAGCTCAACTAATTTTGATAAGTTTATGCCGTTTGCATCAGCAATTATTGGGTGCTTTTTTGCGTCTTCTGGGAAATCACTATAGCTGCTTACCGCGATTACTTGATCACCACTACCAAGTGAATAGGTCCACTCTGTTAAATGAGGAGCAAGTGTGGCAATCCGTTTAGGTGAAGCTGAAAGAGCCTGGCTGCAAAAAAAGAAAAATGATAATACAAAACTATAGATAATGGGTAAGCGCATAAATTGTTTCCAACAATAAAATAATCACAAGCCAAAATAGGCTAGCAAAAAGAAGTGCATTTTTAGCGTGTTTTATGGCATCTATTTTAGGTAAATGTTTTGGCCCAATGCGTGTTTTACTGTACTTAATCCCTTGATAAAAAGCAGGACCACCGAGTTGTTTGTCAATATATCCGGCAAGGCATGAAAGTAGAAAGCATGAATTCTTGTTATAACCATTACTGACAAATAAAGACAGGTAATGAAAACCTTTAGTACGCGGTTTTAATAGTAGTGGCAAGCAAAACAGGCGTAATGGAATATATTCGAAAGCGGCAATAATGGCGTTACTTGCAAGGCTAAATTTACTATTGGGTGGTGTTTCTTTTGAATATGCATTGGCGCAGATAAGTATTAAGCAATATACCAAGGCAATCACAAAACCAAAGCAGTAATAAAATATCAATGGGATAAAAAATTGACGCACGAAGCTTAAGCTTTGATATTCGATAATAGCTTTTACCATTCCCGTTTCAGATAAATTAGTGGTGTCGCGCCTTAAAAATTGGCTCAAAATATCGCGTACCACAGGTTTTTGATTTTGTGCTAACAACCAAGTGGCGCGTTTTAGTTTTGGATTACTGTACGGGTTTGAGATAAATAAAAACAAAACCAGTAACTCAAATGCGATTGGGAAATGGGCAAAGCTAATAACGCCAATACTTAATACGGTAAAGCAGCAAACGATTAATGAGGTTAAAAACAGAGACGAAAATACTTGATAAAATGGCGATGACTTATCGTCATAAATGCGTTTTGCAAGTTTGCCAATTAATAGTCGAATTAGCGGTGTAGGATGATATTCAGCGGGTAAATATATAAAGGAAGTAAGCAGTACAAGCAGCAAAGTGCTCCATGCACTGATAGAAAAAAGTGGGAGCTCAAATCCCACTTACAGAGAAACCTGCTTTAAGTTATTTAGTAATGCAATAACCATTTCAGAAGAGTTTTCTGACGCTTTTACTAGGTATGATTCAAATGACTCTGGGGACTCTTTACCAGCAATATCCGAAAGTGAACGGATAACCACAAATGGTGTCTTTAACTGATGACATACTTGTGCAATCGCTGCGCCTTCCATTTCAACAGCTAGCATATTTGGAAACTGCTCACGTGTTTTTTCGATGCGAACAGGGTCACACATAAATGAATCACCTGTACAAATTTGGCCAACCATTGTTTTAATGCCTTTCGACATAGAAGCAATCGCTTTTTCTGCATTTTCTACCAGTGTTTTATGTGCAATAAACGCAGGTGGCATTTGTGGTACTTGACCCATTTCGTATCCAAAAGCTGTAACATCAACATCGTGATGACGAACTTCACTCGATATAACTACATCGCCTACGTTTAAGCTTTGTTCAAAACCACCTGCAGAACCCGTATTAATGATGCAGTCAGGTGCAAAAAGCTCAATCATCAGCGTTGTAGCAAGTGCAGAAGCAACTTTACCAATACCTGATTGTACTAAAATAACATCCTGATCTGCCAATTGACCTTGGTAAAAAGTGAAACTACCACGTTCAGTGATTTGCGTGTTTTCGATAGCAGCTTTTAAAATTGCTACTTCAGGCTCCATTGCGCCAATAATACCGATTTTCATGATGATTTTGCCTATCTAGAAAGCGAAAAAATAAATATGGCGGAATTATAGCTAGGTTAACAACCAATAGACAAACAAAACCCGCAATATGCGGGTTTTTATAAGAAAGTTTAAACTTGTGCCAATGCGGTTGACTGTGACTTAACTTGTGACGGAGAAAGTACAGGTGTGCTCTTTATGGTCGATTTACGAATAGGCTTACTGTTATTGACTTGTTTACCAAGTTTAAAGAGTATTGCTTGTCTTACTTCTTGCGCTTTATAGCCTGATTTCACTTTAATACGAATTAGCGGAATGCCAGCAGATTCTAAAGCGCCATTAACAAACCAATCTTTTTTTGCTTTGTGCCCGTTCTTGCTTGCGTTATTAACAAGGTCAATTGCTGCGACAATTTTTAGGCTTTCTTTATCAAGCAGTACATAATCTAATTGTTTATTTTGTGCTTTTGCCAGAGCACTGCGACGAGATTTATCGTCTGTACCTGGTTGAAAATCTAAAATGTCGATCAGTCGTACGCGACTAACAATTTTATAATCCGAACCTATCGCTTTTTCTAAAAGGTTAAGAAATGCGGTTTCTACCTGCGTAAATAGCGACTTCTTTTGTGTGAACGGGTAGGGATTTCCCGAATGGGTAAACTTTGAAGCAATAAAGGCTGCTACAACTACCAGTACTAATATCAATAAAGAAACAAGTTCCATAAATACTCCAAATCAAAACTTTGACGCAAATTTTCACAAACAACTTTAAGCAATATAGATGCCAGATTTAATTTGTTTTTTACACTATTAACAGATATTTTCCTTGGCATAACCAGTCTCACTACTTGTTACTCGCGGCGAACCTAGGTAAAATTTCAAGACTTCGTTGTGCTCATTCGAATTTGGGTATTGCCGACTCGCACAGTTCGGTATCTAGATTGACGCAATAAAATAACAATAAATGGTGTTAATTATGCGCTTCGCTCGACTTTGCCTGTTAAATAAAACGTTTAATAAAAACGTAAAAAATCTGGTTAATACAGTGCTTGCAACTTCTTTAGTTGTGTTTGCACCGTTTTCAATATCCTCTGCTAGTACCTTAATTTTACTGTCTGATGACTTAACAGTTTGTTCTAGTGAAAGCCAACGTTTTTGTTCAGACGAGGGTAAAAAATCGTTTTCTGAGGATGTGAAACAAAAAGCAATTTTTGACATCACTGACGAGGCTCTCGTACGCGTTTCTCAATATCCGTGGACTGAGCAAGAAGAGCTAAAGAAACAAGTCACTGACATTTTAAAAGCAGTTAAGCCGAAATTTGAAAATGTAAAGCTTACAGAGCGACAGTTTGTGCGAGCTCTGCGCGGCGTTTCTACTAAAACTGGTGAAGAATCTGTTTCTGGTCGTGATATCTGGCAAAGTTTATACGAATTTGAAAAGCGCAACTTATTTGATTTACTTGAGCAAAAACAACTGGAAAGCCGAAATAACCGTTTAAAAACTCAGGTTAACTTTGCGGAAACTACAAATATTGAAGCTTCCCTCGCATACCAAAACTTGTTTGATTTGAGCGCTGAGATTGCAGGAAATAAGCGAAAGCCGCGTATTGCGGTAATTACGGGCACGAATCGTGATCCCTATGCCAAAGTTGATTACTATTTAAATTTATTTGAGCAGGTAGGCTTTGAAGCAGTGTGGTTGCCCCTTGATGCTGCTATGCAAACTGCTATCACCGCTAAAGAATATGAAAAAACAGCGTGCGATAGTCTGCAAGATTTCCAAATTAAGCGCTTAGCAAGTTTTCGTCGCGAAGTTTTATACCCAGACTTATTTCAACAACAAGTAAGTGAATGTAAAAAGTCTGAACCCTTAATTGACACGATAAAACGCATGGACGCTATCTATATTGCAGATGGTAGCCCGCTTTTAAGTTATCACGCATTTTATACGCCAACGGGCAGTAAAAGCGCAGCGCTTGATAAAATCGTTGATATGTATAAAAACAACGAAGTGCTCATTGCAGTGGAAGGTGGCAGTATCAATGCTATTACCAGTGATTCAAAACCGTTAAGTATATTAACGGGGGTGGTGAACGAGATAAATACCACTGAACCAATTTCTTTTGCCTCAGGAAATGATGCGTGTAGCCTAGGTGCAGATTGTATTGCGCTTGAGAGTGAACGCGAATTTACCGTTGTTGAATCAGCAATTTTACCTTTTTTACCCTCAGGTATTATCGACACTCAAGTATCGGAAAGAGGAAAACAGCTTCGCGGTATACACGCTGCATTATTTAGCTCTAATCAACATTTATTTGGTTTAGATAATAAAACATCGGTTGTAATGCAAAGAAAAGGGATCCACACAGAAGTTGAAGTGCTTGGTTCAGGTGGTTTGTGGCTTTTTGAGATCACAAAAGAGAATAATAAAGAAGGTGTACGTGAGTTTACTAGCCATTATTTTACCCACGGAGACCAAATTTCACTGCGTAATGGTAACGTGTCGGTTGAGTTTCCAAGTTGGAAGTATGCAACTCAGTTAAATGGCACTCAGCCACAAGTCACTTCGGCACAAGCGCTTGCTCGTGATAATTTCTATAAATTAAATGAAATGATGTGTAAAACCGGTGCTAAACAAGCTCTAGGTAATGACACTGTAAATGACCTAGACGTCAATATTTCGATTTCGCAAAATAGTTCAGCATTAGCTCGTCTGGGTGTTGTGAAAGTACGAGGTGGCGAATTCCAAGTATGTTCGCTATCCCAAGTGGCTAATAAGCTAACGGTTTTGCCAACTTTATAACTTTATCAAGGTGAGTTATAACTTGGACTATAGTTAACTTATTATGATTAGCTCACCGACAAGTTTTTGGGTTTTAGCCCTTAACCGACTTATAGACCGCTTTGGCACAGGTAAAGCCGGGGCAGTAATTTTTATTTTAATTCAATTAATTGCCCTCGCTGTCGCTTGTATCTATTACTATATTTCTCTGGGGCAAATTCCTTGGCTAGAAGTTGTAGGGATGTTGGTATTTGCAGCGATACTTGCACCGCTTTTTATCATTTCGATTTTTGATATTAACCACCAATTAAGCACCTCAAATAACTATATAGAGAGTGCGACTAAGCAAGAAAAGCTACTAAACCAAAGCCTTAAAGAAAATATTCGACGTTTAAATAATGAAATTGACGACAGAAAACTCGCTTTTCAAGCAAAGCGACGTGCGATAGAGGAACTTCGTAGAGAAATCGCTGAACGAAAACGAACCCAACAAGAGCTTGATGACCAAGAGGTTTTGTTACGCTCGATTGTAGATTCATCACCCGATTTATTCTATTACCGTGATAATTCCGGGCGGTTTGCGGGTTGTAATAGGATGTTTGAAGAAGTGATGGGGTTATCTTCTTATGAACTAATTGGTCGTCGTGCGGATGATATTTTTGGTAAAGGGCAATCCCCCTCGGTACTAAATACCGACAATGAGGTGCAACAAAATCATGTGTCAGTTACGTTGGATGTAAGTTGTCAGGTCAATAATGAATTGCGCTGGTTTGAAATGCGTAAAGTCCCTTTTTTTAATCCTAGTAATGAATACATCGGTTTATTAGGTTTTGGTCGTGACATAACTTCACGTAAACAAGCCGAACAGGACTTAGAAACGGCTTATAAAGATAAAGGTAAGTTTATTGCAACATTAAGCCATGAATTGCGTACACCGCTCAATGGCATCGTTGGCTTAACGCGCATGTTACTTGATACAGAATTGAGTAGCGAACAGCGTAGTTGGTGTAATACTGTATTTTCTAGTGCAGAAACTTTAGGTAATATTTTCAATGACATCATTGACCTAGATAAGGTTGATAGGGAGCAGTTGGACATTGCATGTGAAAGTGTCAACCTGGCCGATTTCCTGAATGATATTTTCAATTTCGGTGGATTAATAGCGCAACAAAAAGAACTTGAATTTAAAGTACTGCAAGCAGGTGTGTTTGATGTGCATGTGGAAATCGATCCTACCCGTCTACGTCAAGTGCTTTGGAATCTAATTAATAATGCGGTGAAGTTTACTCAACATGGCACCGTAACGTTAGATTGCAAACGAGTATACCGTGGCAGCAAATCGTTTTTAGAAATTAGTGTCAGTGATACAGGTATTGGCATCGCTAAAGATGAGCTCGGGCGTATCTTCGATTTATATTACAAAGTGCCAGATCTTTCTGGTGGTAATGCGCTCGGTTCAGGCATAGGTTTAGCAGTATCGCGGGCACTTATTCTAGCGATGGATGGTGATATTCATGTAGTTAGTGAAATGGGTAAGGGCAGTACTTTCAATATCGAAATCCCATTAGTGTTAACAGAGCAACCTGTTCAGCAGGTCTACGATGGTCGTCCATTGAATATCTTGTTAGTGGAAGATGTCCCGTTAAACGCTGAGATTGCAACGAATTTACTGGAACAGCGTGGCCATGAGGTTATTTGGGCTGAGACAGGTGAAGATGCATTATCATTTATTGAAACGGAAGATGATCTTGATCTAGTGCTGTTAGATATGCAGTTACCGGATATCAATGGTGATCAGGTTGCACGTATTGTACGCTCCAGAGAGGAGTTTGATCATCTACCGTTGGTTGCTCTTACGGCAAATGTACGTCGTGCTGAAGAAGATTTGTCAGGTGTGAAAATGCAAGGCTCGCTGGCAAAACCTATTAATACTAGAAAGCTTGATAGCGTGCTAGCAGAGCTGTTCCCACATTCCACCAAAGAAGTGGAGCTGGAGCAATCATCTTCTCTTCATCAGTCCTGTGTTGAATTCTCGGATAGCCATCTATTAGATATGGAAACACTCGAAGATTTTGTCGATTCAATGGGGGTACAGTCGTTTGCTCGTGGCGTTCAATTATTTGAGAAGCTTTGGCCCAAGTATTTAGATGAGTTAAAACAGGCATTACAAGGTAAAGACTACAGCGAATATAAGTCTGTAGCACATAAACTAAAAGGCGCTGCAGGTTCTGTTGCATTAAAAGAGGTGCAAAAACTCGCTAAAAAGATGGAAGATAATGCTGAAACAGCAGAAGATGCGCAATTAGAAGCTTGGTTGGTTAGTCTTGTTTCAGATATAAAAAAAGGGCTTAAAGCCCTTAATCAAGTATTGGATGAAAACGATTAATTAATCGATCTTACCAATAAAGCGATAACCTTCGCCATGAATCGTGCTGATAAGTTCAGGTGTGTTTGCTTCACCTTCGAAATGTTTTCTTATGCGACGAATGGTTACATCAACGGTTCTGTCATTCGCACGAAGTTCCCGGCCTGTCATATGTTTAATAAGTTGTTCACGGCTAAAAATTCTACCCGGTGAATCTAGCATTAAACGTAGCGCACGGTATTCACCTTTAGGTAAGCGCTTTACATCACCTGTAGGTGATGTTAAACAGCGACTATTTTCGTCTAATTCCCAGCCATTAAAAGTGAGCAATCCGGAGCTATTACTTTCAACATCTTCACCGCTAGAATTAGTGCGCGTAAGTAAGTTACGAGCGCGAATTGTCAATTCTCTTGGGTTGAAAGGCTTAGTGATATAGTCGTCAGCACCAATTTCTAGACCAAGAATGCGGTCTACATCATTATCACGGCCAGTTAAGAAAATAAGGCCAATATTGCGTTGTTGACGAATTTCACGAGCTAGAATTAAACCGTTTTTCCCTGGTAAATTGATGTCCATAATTACCAAGTTGATATCATCATTTTGCGAAATACGCTCGTGCATTTCTTCACCGTCTACGGCTTCAAGCACTTTATAGCCTTCAGCTTCAAATAAGCTGACAAGATTTAACCTAGTTACGTCTTCATCTTCGACGATTAAAATCACAGGCGTCTGCATTCTTATTTAACCCTTTTAGGTAAATTAAAATTATTTTCAGTAATCTCTTACAATTTAGGATTATAGGGGCTATCACTTGAGTAAACAAGTTTTCAGGGAATGTGTTAGCTTACATTCGATTAATAGTTGTCTACTTTTGCAAGCGATAATAAGCGAGCATTAAAGTTCACGGTATTTTCATCAAGTTTGCTTCGATTAATATGGATGCGGATTTTATTTTGCTCTTGCACAAGCGCCATTAAAGCGCCACTTTCCATCACAGAAACTTCTTCGCCAATAGCAATGGTTTTAGTATCTGCTTGTTTAAGAAAGTCGCTAATATTATCTGTATTTTTTGCTAGATAAAGGTAGCTACATTCTTTTAACTTTTCTAATTTAGGCTGTTTGACAACTACTAATGAAAAATTCATTCGCTGTTTTAAAACAGATTGTTGCGCTTCTATTAAACCACCTACTTTACCGAGCTGTTCTGCAAAGCAATAAGTTACTTTAAAAGGCTTATGAGAGGTGTCTGTGTATCTTACAAATGCTGGAATTTGAATGAGGTAGGCTGCGCGGAGCTGCTCGGCTGTTTTCGCAAACGAGGATACACTGAAGATAAGCAAACAAACCATGATTAAATTTCGCATTATAAAGCTCCCTCAATAATTGGGATCTCAATAATAAAATGCGCGCCTTTTTGCGCTTCTGTATTGAGCTTTATACTGCCATCAAGTGCTTGAGTGACCAAGTTGTAGACTAAGTGCATACCTAAACCACTACCACCTTCACCACGGCGAGTAGTAACAAACGGGTCAAAAATGCGGTTTCTAATATCAATTGGCACACCTTTGCCATCATCTTGATAATCAATAATTGCATGATTATCGCGTTTCGAGATGGAAATTATAATGTTACCCTGTTGTTCAGGGTAAAATGCATGAATCAAACTATTACTGATAAGGTTTTCAATAATCTGTTGAATAACAGGCGGCTTAGTCCAAATTTCTAGAGTTGTATCACCTTCAACACACACTTTGTGAGGAAGCTTTGCTAATTCACCAGTTAACGTCGAAATAACCTCATTGGTGAAGTGATATAAATTAATATGTTTACCTTCTTGTGTCTCGTGGGTAACAGCTAGCTGCTTAAAGCTCGATACGAGTTCGGCTGCACGATTTAGGTTTCGATAGATTAAATCTAAATTTTCTACGCCATCTTCAATAAAACGACTCATATGAGAAGATGTTAAGGTTTTATTGTCAAAATGTGATTTGAGTTCTTCAAGTTTATCTTTTAGAAGAGTTGAGCCAGTAATTCCCAGACCAAGAGGTGTGTTTACTTCATGTGCAACACCAGCAACCATTTGCCCTAATGAAGCCATTTTTTCATTTTCAACGATCTTTGTCTGATACTGGTGCATTCGTTCAAGGGTACTCAATAGCTCTTGATTAGCCTCTTTTAATGCAACGGTACGTTGGTTTACTTTAAGTTCAAGGTTTTGGTTTAGCTGTCTAATCTCTTTTTCATCTTTTTTCTGACGCTCTAATTGGGCAAGGGTGCGAGCAAATAGGGTGTTAATGCTTTTTGCTAATAAATCTAATTCGGTAATTTTGGCGTTGGGTACTACAACATCGTAGTTTTTGTTTTTTGAGACGTCCTTAACAATTGCGCTCAAGGCTTCAATAGGTCTTGAAAAGCGACGCTGGAAAGTTAGTGTTATTAATAGAACCGAAACTAAAATCATTAAACCGACTATGATATCAATAGATATTCTATTTTTGAGGGCCTTTTGTATAGGAGCATCAGTACCTAGAATATATACGTAGCCGTCAATTTTTGTGTTTGAAGATGTTATATCTTCTGTGTCGTCAGTCTGAATTGGGTAAATCACTTCGATGTTATCTCCTTCAACATTCGCAGTAATTTTGTTTGACAGTTTTTTAACTCGTGAGGGGATAGGTGGGTTATCAGCGGTGTCGTAAGTTGCAAAAAGCGAAATAGAACCGGTAAAATCATCAACTTGATATATATGTATATTCTTTATGTAATCGATCTTTTCATAGGCTTTGAGCTGTTTTTGCATTTCATCATTATCTAAGAATACAAGCGGTACATAGGCGTTAAAGGAAATAATACCAGCAAGTGTATTGAGCTCTTCAATTAAGTTCTTCTTTTGATTGTTTACATCTATAACAGTACTAACAATGACCGAAAGCAGTATGCTTAGAGAAGTGATGACTATCACTGCTCGGCTTAGAGCCTTTCTAATTGTTATTGTTTTATGAGAAGTAGGCATATTACATTTTTGTTTTCAAGGTTAGCTACATGTTACTGAGACCGAACTTTTTAAGCAAATCTTTGTGTAAAAGCAATTTTTATCAATTAAAGTTTAGACGCAAGGTGATTAGATTATCAACAAGCATATGGAAAATAACAACTATTTACTTTATCAAATTTATCAAACGGCAACATTTACTCCTTTTTCTAATTGTAAAATGAAAAATGCATTGACATCACTTCTTAGTGTTTGGAATGCGCACGGTAAAAGGTCCAATAAACAACAAAATCGTATATTAGAAAAAACGGTGATACGACGATTGGTAAAAAATGGTTTGAAACCTCAATTAATATGGGGAGGTTCCGCAAATATGGACTACCGGGAATTAACCATTGTTTTTAATGCTAATTCCTTATATTTGGCAAAAAGTTATGCCAAATTTGCCAAACAAAATGCTTTTTATGTAGTAAAAAAGCGGCAGGTCTATTTAGTTAAAACAATGGGGAGGGAAAAGCCGCTTAAACTAGCATATCTTGATAAACACACAAAAAATTATCCACTTAGGTTGTTAAAGTATGGGAAAAATCAGGCTGTAGCAGAATAAATGGTAAACTTTTTATTGTCTTTGAGTTTAATAAAACAATCAAACTCATCAGTTAGTGCATCTGCATAAGGCAAGAAACTATTAGCAACAATCAGTAATTCACCTTGCTTATTGAGCTGCTTTTTGGCGTCAGCGATAAATAATTGGGTGATATCGTAATTAGTTGCAAGACCAGTATGGAAGGGTGGGTTTGACACAATATAGTCAAATTTTGCATCAATTGATGAAATACCATCAGCCAGTTTTAATTCTGCATTGACGCCGTTTTTGGTGAAGGTCAATTTTGCAGCAGCTAATGCCAGGGCGCTTACGTCTGATGCAACAATCTGGCATTCAGTATAATGTTTGGCTAAAAATGTAGAGATAACACCACAACCAGTTGCAAAGTCCAGTAGCGTTTTTGGGTTATTTAGCTTAATTGTTTCAAGCAGTAACTCAGTGCCTTTATCAAGCTCACCATGGCTAAATACGCCTGGCAAAGTGACTAAACTAAGCGGTGTTCCAGCTACATTGATTTCAAATTGCTTAGCATAGTTTGCTAGTTGGAAATCAGGGTTAATAGTTAAACCTGAAAACTGAAACAAACTGCAGTGACGCGCTGAATCAACTTTACGAGAAAATTGCGTATCATTTTTCAGTTGTTTGATAGCTGACTTAACACCGCCTTTATTTTCGCCAACAACCAGTAAGCGAGTAGTCTCTGAACTGATAGCGCGAATATTATCCAGTAACATTTGCGCTTCAGCTTTTGCTTTAGGGTAAAAAAGTACCACTAAATCAAATGACTTCTTTGGTAATTCAGCTGCAACTATTTGTTCAAGATTTTGACTTTTTGCTTCTGTTTGGTTGGTTAAAATGCTGGTAAATGCGGTTACCGATGTGTTTGGATAAAGGTTACACAGCTGCTCAGCAAAGCCATCATTTATATGGTTTACCAATAAAATAGATTCGGCTTCTAAATATTCTTGATTACGAATTAATACCTGGCTGGCAGCTGATAACATGGTTTATACCTTTCTTTCGAACATTAAGTCCCAAACACCATGGCCTAAACGGTGGCCGCGTTGTTCAAATTTGGTTAATGGGCGATCATCTGGTCGCGGCATATAATCATTTGTTTGAGATAAATTGCTAAATTTCTCAGCAGCCATCATCACTTCAAGCATATGTTCTGCATAGTTTTCCCAGTCAGTCGCCATGTGGAAAATACCGCCAATTTGTAATTTACCACGTAAGCTTTCTACAAATTCAGGCTGCACGATCCGACGCTTATGATGACGCTTTTTATGCCACGGATCTGGGAAGAATAGCTGTAATTTAGCAAGTGAGCTATCTGCGATACAATCAGCAAGTACCTCTACTGCATCATGCTCATAAACACGCAAGTTTGTAACACCAGCTTCGCTTGCATCCATTAAACAGGCACCCACACCTGGGCGGTGTACTTCAATACCAATAAAGTTTGTATCTGGCGCATTTTTTGCCATTTCAACAAGTGACTTACCCATACCGAAACCAATTTCTAGTACCACTGGGTTGTCATTGCCAAACACTTTGGTGAAATCAAGCAGGCCGTCTTGGTGATTTAATCCCATTGTTGCCCAATTATCTTCAAGCGCTTTTGCTTGCCCTTTTGTTAAACGACCTTCGCGTTTAACAAAGCTGCGAACTTTACGAATGTATTTACCTTCTTGTTCTGCTTGCTCTAAAGCAGTTTTAGATGTATCGCTCATATCTCACCGACGTTGAAAATTTGGGGGCGTATTATCCCCGTAAGTTGGATTTAGCTCAAGTAAAGCTGTTGCTTTTTTATAATAAATAGCAACATTTGCTTGAATTTTCAGTTTGCCTTAATAGACTGGCGACGATTTAAATCAATTCTATTTAGGGTCGTGCGTGAAAATAGAAAAAAGCGAAAGCAAGTGGTTTGCTGATCAAGTTGTCGATTGGTATCACTTGTATGGACGAAAAACCTTGCCGTGGCAGTTAGCTAAAACACCATATAAAGTATGGGTGTCTGAAATTATGCTGCAGCAAACACAAGTAATTACCGTGATCCCGTATTTTGAACTATTTATGGCAAGTTTTCCTACTGTTGAGTCACTCGCTGAGGCTGATGAAGATAAAGTGCTGCATCACTGGACAGGCTTAGGTTACTACGCACGGGCTCGTAATCTGCACAAAGCTGCAAAGATCATTGTGGAAAAATACCAAGGTCAATTTCCAACAAATATCGAAGAGGTTATAGCACTACCGGGTATTGGCCGCTCTACGGCGGGAGCGATTTTGTCACTCTCCCTTGGCCAACATCACCCCATTTTAGATGGGAATGTAAAGCGTGTTTTAGCGCGCTTTTTTATGGTGTCTGGGTGGTATGGTGAAAAGAAAGTTGAAGATCTTTTATGGCAGTTGTCAGAACAGGTAACGCCTAAGGGAAATGTTATTGAATTTAATCAAGCGATGATGGATTTAGGTGCAAGCCTTTGTTCACGCACTAAGTTTGATTGTGGCCCTTGCCCATTAGTTGATAAATGTGCTGCACATAAAGCGGAACGTGTAAAAGAATTTCCAAATCCTAAACCGAAGAAAACCAACCCGACAAAATCATGTTTAATGGCAATTGTTAAATCAAATGATGAAGTGTTAATGGAAAAGCGTCCATCTTCTGGGATTTGGGGGGGGTTATTTGGCTTTTTTGAATTTGAAAATGAAAGCGAGTTAGATAATTGGCTAGCAGTGCTTAACCTGACAGGCGAAAAAGAGGTTTTAACGGAGTTTAAACATGTTTTCAGTCATTTTAATTTAATAATTACGCCAGTGGTTATTAATGTTAAAAAAATGCCAATGCAAGTGGCAGAAAAAGAAGTGTTAGCGTTTAATTTGCGTGAGCAACAGCAAGTTGGTCTTGCTACACCGACAAAGAAAATAATTAAAACTTTAACCAGAAAAGGGTAAACTGCACTCAAAGTTTAAAGTGAGACTGATTATGGCACGTACTGTTTTTTGTCAAAAGTTACAAAAAGAAGCTGATGGCTTAGACTTCCAACTTTACCCAGGTGAAATTGGCGAGCGTATCTTTAACAATATCTGTAAAGAAGCATGGGCACAGTGGCAACACAAGCAAACTATGCTGATCAATGAAAAGCACCTTAATATGATGGACCCAGAACATCGCGGGTTTCTTGAAGAGCAAATGGTTGGCTTTTTATTTGAAAATAAAGATGTTGAAATTGAAGGTTATAAACCTGTAGAAAAATAGAAAAGGCGCCGATTTGGCGCCTTTTCTATTAGATTCAACAGACACTAATTTTTAAGATTATTCTTTAAATAATCGTGAATATATTCATTAGCTTCAAAGAAGCGACGCTCTAACTCATCTGCATAATGAGTGAGTGTTATGCTTGAAATTTCACGTTCTTGTTCAATCAGCGTTTCTATTGCCTGGGCTGCTTCAGCTACGTTAATTGCACCAATTGTATTTGCAGTAGATTTTAACTGATGAGCCAATTTGCCTGCTTGCTCCAAATCTTCATGTTTTAACGCACGGGAAATATCAAAAGCCAAGTCTTGTCCATGTTTCGCAAACATATCAAGGTAGTGTTGATGCTGCTCAATATCTTTGCCAACATAGCTTACTAACTTATCGATTAAAATTGGTGTTGAACTGGTTTGAATATGTGTTTGAGGCAGCCACTTTTCCATTAACTCTTCAAGAACGTTAAGCTCTACAGGCTTTGTGATGTAATCATTCATGCCACCTTCGATACATTTTTCGCGCTCACCTTTTAACGCATTGGCTGTTACGGCAACAATAGTTGTAGTTTTTTTAAGATCTTTACGGTAAGGCGATTCTTGGCGGATTTTACGTGCTAAATCATAACCTGACATTTTTGGCATATGTAAGTCAGTTAAAACAAATTCGTATACACCGTTTTGCCACATTTCAAAGCCTTCTTCGCCGTTGGAAGCAATATCGACGCTGTATCCAAGTAAATTTAATTGATCGCAAATCACTTGCTGGTTCATTAAATTGTCCTCAACCAGCAATACTTGGCAGTGTCCTTTGTGTTGTTCGTTTGTAAGTGGGGTGATCTTACGTTGCGTATTAATAATTTTTGGTGACTGTAAACCTGCCGCAATCAATAGCGAGTTAAAAAATGCAGTTTTACACAGCGGCATCGCAGATAAATAAAAAAGATTCTTCAAATTTAATTTTGCTTCAGTTAAACGGCCAAGCACAATGGCTTGCTGGTTATGCTCTTCGAGATTATAAGCAATTTTATGTAAAATTTTATTGGCTTCTTCCATGTCATGAGTGCCATCAATTACCCAAATTAGGCCTTTCTTCAATTGCCATTCTGCAAGAACATCCCCAATTTGATTAAACGGTGTTACTTCAGCACCTAAGTAATTAAGGTAAGAACGTAAGCGCTCCTTATTATCTTCTGAGGGACTGAAGAGTGCAGTACGTCGTTTTTGTAATCTACCACGATTTCCTTTTGCAGCTTGTTCATCTTTTGTAAATGGAATTCTAACTACAAACTCACTGCCAAGGCCAAGTTCTGAACTTACACGAATATTTCCATACATGAGTTCTGTTAGACTCTTACAAATTGAAAGGCCTAAACCAGTGCCACCATATTCACGTGTGATACTTTCTTCTGCTTGACTAAATGGTTGGAAAATACGTGCAAGCTGTGTTTTATCCATTCCTTTACCATTATCACTAATAATAAAATCAATAGTGTCAAAGTCTTGGCTATTTGAAGTTAATTTAACGTCAATACTTACTTGACCTTGAATATCATCGTTAGTTTGTGTGAACTTAATGGCATTTGAGCATAAATTATAAATTACCTGGCGAACGCGCACGGCATCCCCAAGGACTGACTCTGGAATGTCAGGGTCAATGAAAAGTGATAATTCAAGATTGCTTTTATGGGCAATCGAGCTCATCACCTTTGCAACTTCTTCGACAACACCTACAACACTAAATGGTTTATTTTCAACAGTTAGTTTGCCAGCTTCGATTTTTGAAAAGTCTAGAATATCATCCAAAATTCCCAATAATGAGAAAGCTGACTCACGAATAATACTGCTCAGACGATGTTGTGAGCCACTAAGAGTCGTATTGCGCAGTAGGTCAATTGTGCCAATCACGCCATTCATCGGCGTTCTAATTTCATGACTCATGGTCGCTAAGAAAGTTGTTTTTGCCTCATTAGCACGCTCAGCTACTTTAATTGCTTTTTCTAACTCTTGAGTTCGAGCAACAACTTGATGTTCTAAACTAGATTGCAAAGCTTGCAACTTGTTTTCAGCTTTAATATGTAATTGTTCACTTTTATTTACCGCATCAAGCAATAAATTGATTCGTTCAGCTGTTGGCGCAAGTCCTAAACCAATATTAGTGTCAACGCGCAATTCATAGTCATTTTTTTCTGTGATTAAGCTAATTTCATTATCCAACTTTTTGGTATTAGCAATAATTTTACGAGACAGTGCGGTGGGTAAAAAGGTTAAACAGAAAATACCACTGACAGTGGCAAATACAAGCCAAACATATGCCGCGCTTGATGATGTCGCAATAGCGACAACTTGTGAAGGCTTTTGATATTCAATTACCAGCAACCCATGGACTTGGTTATCTAGGCTAAGTTGTTGGCTGACTATGATCGCATTGTCATTCTCAATTACAGACGTTTTATTTTGAGGGGTATCAAAGTCCCCCCCCGTTTTATTAATAAGCTGAAACTCATTTCGTTTTAAATTAAAAAGGTAGTAATCGAGTTGTTTGTCCACCGACTTAAGAGAGTGAATGATTTGAATTGCATTATTAAAACCAAATCGGGTAATTGCATCGACTAAGGGTCTATCAACTTTGTCTGCAATAGTTTGAATATCAAGTTTAGTATAACTTGAAGGGGGAGCTGTATTTGCCTGTTGCTGGGAAAAGCTGTTTATTGCCATATATAGTGTGGCTGCGAAAAATACAAAGGCAACGGCATTGATAGTGTGAATTAGTTTGAGGGACAAAAACTTGTTAGCAAGCATTTTAAAAACCTTACTCCAATTAATGGGGCTTATTTGGTTATTATTGTTATTTATTCAATGTAAGAGCAAATAAATTGTTAATTTACCCCTACAACTAGTAAAAAATCACTACAAATCTTACTATTACATACGAATTTAGCAAAGTGAATTCATTTGTGTTGTGTTGTTTATGTGCAAGTTGGGTGATAAGTGTTCAAACAAATATAAATCTTGAAAAAAGTGTTGACTTAAAGAGGTAAAACCCTTTTAATACGCCGCACGCCCAGACAGGCAGAACGCAAAAGCAAGATGCAAGTGGCGCTCAAATGTCTAGTGAAATTTATTTTTTCATGAAGTGCCCAAATCGCTCAGTCGGTAGAGTGATTTGGAATAGCATTGAAAACCCTTTTGAGGTTTTCTAGTTTACCGAATTAAAACGCCCAGATAGCTCAGTCGGTAGAGCAGAGGATTGAAAATCCTCGTGTCGGTGGTTCGATTCCGCCTCTGGGCACCATCTTTTAAAGATGACCAGTTTTAGTGTGCCTGCTTAGCTCAGTTGGTAGAGCAACTGACTTGTAATCAGTAGGTCGCCAGTTCGACTCCGGCAGCAGGCACCATTTTATTTGCTCGTAAGAGTGTACTTAAGCAGTACTGAAATAGCTTACCATATAGCTTTGTTAGTAGAGTTATTTGGAATAGTATTGAAAATCCTATTAAGGTTTTCTAAGCTACTGAATTAAATGCCCAGATAGCTCAGTCGGTAGAGCAGAGGATTGAAAATCCTCGTGTCGGTGGTTCGATTCCGCCTCTGGGCACCACTTATTCTTAAACCCTGACCTTTAGGTCGGGGTTTTTTTATGCTTGAAATAAAGATGCTTGGCGAAATCTCACGCTAGTTCGATGAGAAAATACATCCTTGTACTTTCCAAGCCATGCTGCGCATGTTCAAAATTGTTCCTGACAATTTTGTCCGCCTCAATTGCTGGGCACCACTTACTCCGAAACCCTGACCTTTAGGTCAGGGTTTTTTTATGTCTGAAATTTAGTATTTGGCGAAATCTCCACCGCTATTAAATCTTTTTAACTGAAGTCTTATCTCTCTAAATCGTTATTCATTGATTGATCCAAATAGCTTTTCCAATCCATCATAAATTTAAACATCAATTAATCTCAATAAAATCGTTAACAGCCGACATTAATGATCTTATTCTCATGTGTTTCTGTATTAGCAATGAATGTAAGTCTATGTAAAGTTTATTGAGACACTTCTTAGACAATTATTAAACTATGATATTGAAGATATAAAATTCTCTAGTGAGAGATGATAATGAGCAACAGGTTGAAGCCCTTTATTAGCATTAATTTAGCCATTGGCTTAATGACATTGCTAGTTGGCTGTAATACAACACATAAAATTGAAACGGATTATCGCGAGAAGATAACAACCCCAAGCGCGTGGCAAGCACAAGATGACTACTTAGCTGTTCGTGACAACTGGTTGGCAGAGCTGCAAGGTACGCAAGTGTTTAATCTTGTTGAAAAAGCACTTGCCAAAAATCGCTCTTTACAACAAAAAGCATTGGATATAGCAGTTGCAAAACAACAACTGGTAATTACAGGCAGTGAATTGTGGCCAACCCTTGATTTATCTCTCAGCAGTAACCGTCGTTATATTCCAACTACTGACAATTACACAAACGGTAATGGATTAGATGTTAATTTATCTTACGAATTTGATATTTGGGGTAAATTATCCGCTAAAGAGCGCAATGCGAACCTTAATGTAATGGCATTAGAAGCGGATTATTACTCGCAAAAACAAGCATTAGTTGCTGATGTGGTAAAAGCTTGGTTTGCGGTAATTGAAGCGAATAACCAAGTTGCACTTTTAAATGAACGTTTAGTACTCGCGCAGCAAAATCTCGACATAATAGAATCAGGTTACCGCCAAGGGCTTAATGATGCACTTGATGTGTATTTAACACGTAATGAATTTAATAATGAGAAATCCCGTTTAGTTGCCCAGCAAAATACACAAATTGAGCGCATTCGTGCATTAGAATTGTTGATTGGTGACTATCCTTCAGGTTTACTTTCAGTTACCGCGGAGTTACCACTGTTGCAGTCGGATATTCCATTAGGTATGCCGTCAGAACTACTCTCTCGTAAACCGTCATTAATTGCCAGCTGGTATGCATTACTTGCCAAAGATGCGGCGCTTGCCTATGCCCATAAACAGCGTTTCCCTAGTTTAAAATTGACTGGCAGTATTGGCCCAGATAGCAGTGATATAAGTGATTTGTTAGCTGGTGGTAATATTGCCTGGTCGGTAGCAGGTTCGCTAACAGCACCTTTATTTAATGCTGGCCGTTTAAAAGCGAATGAAGAAAAAGCCCTACTTGAATTAAACAAACAAGAAATAAGCTACTTAGATAATCTCTATTTAGCATTTCAAAGTGTCGAAAATGGTATTTCTGCAGAGCGTAATTTGCAGCAGCGTTATGATGCTACATTGTTAGCTGCTAATAATGCGAAATTGGCAGAGACCCTGTCGTTTGAACAGTATCAAAAAGGCCTAGTAAGTTACACCACCGTACTTGATGCACAAAAACGCTCGTTTGATGCACAAAGTAGTTTAATCAGTATAAAGAATTTGTTAATTGCTAACCGCGTCAATTTACACGTTGCGCTAGGTGGTGATTTTGTAGTTGAAGAATTAAAGGAAAACGCTAATGCCGTTCAATAAAAACCGCTTTCCACGTTTTGTAATGCCAATTGTTATTTTAATCGCGGCAGGCATTATCGTGAGCCTGATATTCAAAAACCCACCAACTACAAAGCGTTTTGGTGGCGCTAAACAAGCCCAGCTAGTAGTTGATATTAAAACAATTCACGAAAGCCCATATCGAGTAAACGTTGCTAGTTATGGTGTAGTAAAACCAAGAACGCAAAGTGTGTTGGTGGCGCAGGTTTCGGGGGAAATTAGCTTTATAAGTGACAGCCTGCGTGATGGTGGTTTTTTTGAAAAAGGGCAGGTACTGCTTAGTATTGATGAGCGCGATTACCGCTCTGAAGTGAAAATTGCCGAAGCCAGTTTACTGTCTGCAAAGCAGGCGCTGTTTGAAGAGCAAGCCCGCGGCAAACAAGCGCTTGCAGATTGGCAGCGACTAGGCAGTGGTGATGTTCCAAGCGATTTAGTATTACGCAAACCGCAGCTTGCCGCACAAGAGGCAAATGTGCTTTCAGCACAGGCCAAGCTCGAAAAAGCACAGCTGGCGCTTGAACGAACAAAAATAATCGCACCTTTTTCTGGTCGAGTTTTGAAGAAACATGTTGATATCGGACAAGTTGTTTCAAACAATACTCAGTTAGCGGAGATATTTGCCACTGACACGGTGGAAATTCGTTTGCCTATCAATAATAAAGACTTAGCTTTTATTGATTTGCCTGAAGTGTATCAAAGCGGTGAAAAAACTAATCAAAATAGCCAAGTCACTTTTAATTCTGACTTAATTGGTGAACAAGTGTGGCAAGGCACTTTAGTACGTACAGAAGGTGCAATTAATGATGCTTCACAACAACTTTATGTGGTTGCACAAATTGAAGATCCTTACTCAACCCCTGTGACTGGGCAAAACCCGGTGAAAATTGGTCAATATGTTAATGCCACAATTACAGGGCGTGAAATTCCAAATGCCTTAGTTATTCCTAATAATGCCATTTATCAGGGCAGTTATGTCTACGTACTTAATAATGAAAACCAATTAATGCGAAAAGACATCACGCTTGCATGGCAAGGTGAAACTGAAAGCCTAGTGAGCAAAGGCCTTGAGGCAGATTCAAGGCTTGTTGTGACGCCACTTGGACAAGTGAGTAGCGGAACTAAAGTCGCTATACTTGGCGAGCAGCCAAGCAAAGAAAAAAATCAAGAAGCGCGCTTAACTAAGTTAAAAGAAATTGCGAAACAACGCGGTATTACCGTGGAGCAACTGATTGCTGAGCGTAAAGCGAAACGCGAACAGGAGAAAGCCCTATGATCGCTTGGTTTACACGCAATCATGTTGCCGCAAATTTGCTGATGATCAGCATTTTAATTGGCGGTTTATTCTCATTAACAACGCAATTACCGCTTGAGGTGTTTCCATCCTTTGAAACCGACCGTATTAGCGTGAATATGTCTTTGCGTGGCGCAACTCCTGAGGATGTTGAACAAGGTATTACCATTCGTGTAGAAGAAGCAGTACAAGACTTAGAGGGTATAAAAGAGATCCGCAGTCGTTCATCGGAAGGCTCAGCATCGGTTACCATTGAAGTGGATTCTGGTTACGACCCTCGTGAAATGTTAGCGGATATTAAAAGCCGTGTAGATGCAATTAATACCTTTCCGGCAGACGCTGAAAAACCTGTGGTGTCTTTGGCACAGCGCAAACGCGATGTTATTAATGTTACGGTTTCGGGTAGCTATTCAGAAAAAGAAACACGTGAGTTTGCCGAGAAAGTCCGTGATGACTTACTTCGTATTCCTGGGGTTACTCAGTTAGAACTTGATGGTGTGCGTAACTATGAAATTGCTATTGAGATTAGCCAAGACAAACTACGTCAATATCAATTAAGCATTGCTGATGTGGGTAATGCCATTGAACGATCAAGTGCGGATATTTCAGCGGGTAATTTACGTTCAAGCGGTGGTGATATTTTACTGCGCTCAAAAGGGCAAGCTTATTACAAAGACGAATTTGCCAGCATTATTGTGAAAAGCTTAGCTGATGGTTCGTTAGTGCGTTTATCAGATGTGGCGAATATCAGAGATGACTTTGAAGAATCACCGGTTCGTACTCGTTTTAATGGCAAACAGGCTGCTTTTATTGAGGTCTACCGCATTGGCGATCAAAGCGCGATAGACGTTGCTGATAAAGTAAAGGCGTATATCGAAAACCAGCAAGGAAAATTGCCTCAAGGCTATGAGCTAAGTTATTGGGACGATGATTCCATTATTGTTAAAAACCGCATTTCGACACTCACATCAAACGCCTTACAAGGTGGCATTTTAGTACTTGCGTTGCTTACTTTATTTTTACGCCCCGCAATTGCGTTTTGGGTTTTTATTGGTATTCCAGTGTCGTTTATGGGCGCATTTTTAGCAATGCCACTGTTTGGTATCACGCTAAATATTATGACCTTATTCGGTTTTATTTTGGTGTTGGGTATTGTGGTTGATGATGCCATTGTCACCGGCGAAAATGTTTACACGCATTTAAATAGCGCTGAATCAGGCGAAGAAGCAGCAATTAAAGGCACGCAAGAAGTGGCAACACCGGTAACCTTTGGCATATTAACCACGGTTGCCGCCTTTTTGCCGCTGGCGTTTATTGATGGTGCCCGTGGCGCGTTATTTGCGCAAATTCCTGTCGTGGTAATTCCTGTATTATTAATGTCGTTGGTTGAATCAAAATTTGTATTGCCTGCTCACCTTAAATATCTAAAGCTCAGAAAAGAAAAAGGCAAAGTAAGTAAATTTAGCCAATTCCAACAAAATTTTGCTGATGGATTCGAGAGAATTATTTTTAAATATTATCGTCCTTTATTAAATAAAGCGGTGAGTCACAAAGGCGTCACAGTGTCGTTATTTGTTGCTGTGTTTTTTATTATCTTGTCTCTTATTATGAGTGGTTGGACGAAGTTTATTTTCTTCCCACGAATTCCAAGCGAAACAGTGCGAGCCAATCTAACCTTGCCAACCGGAACACCCTTTGAAGTTACCTCTAAATACATTGATTTGATGGCAGATAAAGCCGAAGTATTACGTGAAAAATACCGTGATGCTGAGACCGGTGAAAGTGTCATTATTAATGTGTTGGCAACCACAGGTGGCCGCGGTGGTGCAACTAACACCGGTGGGGTACGATTTGAGATCACACCGCCAGAGTCGCGTACGCTTGATATTGGCTCACGCGAGTTAGTGTCGGAATGGCGCGGTTTAATCGGGCAAATTCCAGGATCTGAAAGTTTAACGTTTCGTGCCGAAATTGGTCGCTCAAGCGATCCCATCGATGTTCAATTAACTGGAATGTCACTGACTACTTTGCAAGAAGTTTCGGATCAAGTGAAGAAGCAACTTGCGACTTACCCAACGGTATTTGATATTGCTGACAGCTTAAGTGATGGCAAAGAAGAGTTGCAGTTAGAGCTTACAGCGCAAGGCAAAACCCTTGGTTTAACTAGAACAGATGTGACTCGCCAAGTGCGTAATGCATTTTTTGGGGTGCAAGTACAACGGATCCAACGTGGCCGAGATGATGTTCGCGTTATGGTGCGTTTACCGCTTAATGAGCGAAGCTCGCTTACAACGTTAAACTCGTTATTAATCAATACACCAAGTGGTGGTCAAGTGCCTCTTAACCATGTGGCAACACTAACGCCAGGGCAAAGCCCGTCGAGTATTTACCGTATTAACCGTTACCGTACTGTAAACATTACTGCGGATATTGAAAAAGCAAATACCAATATGACAGTGTTACAGGCCGAACTTAAAGATTTTCTTGACGGTTTAGTCGCTAAATACCCAGGTGTTCGACACTCCCTTGAAGGTGAAGCGAAAGAGCAAAGAGAGTCATTTAGCTCACTTGGTTGGGCGCTCATTTTTGTGTTTTTTGTAATTTATGCATTATTGGCTATTCCCTTTAAATCGTATATTCAACCACTTATTGTAATGAGCGTAATACCGTTTGGCATGATAGGTGCGGTACTTGGACACTGGATTATGGCGATGGAGCTTACCATAATGAGTTTACTAGGAATGCTTGCCTTAATTGGGGTGGTAGTAAACGACTCTTTAGTGTTAGTTGATTACATTAACAAACGCAGAAAAGAGGGTTTTGAACTAATGGATGCGGTATTAACCGCAGGCGTCTCACGCTTTAGGCCAGTAATGCTCACCAGTATTACCACCTTCTGTGGTTTAATGCCGTTATTATTTGAGCAGCAAACACAGGCACAATTTTTAATTCCAATGGCAGTATCGCTTGGCTTTGGTATTGTGTTCGCCACGTTTATAACCTTAATTTTGGTGCCTGTTAACTACTTGATTGTTGAAAAGTTTAAAACCAGTTATCGAAATTTGACGGCGGCAAATGAACAAGTCGCTTAAAAATTGATTTTCCCACACCAAAAGGAGCTTAGGCTCCTTTTTTCTTATTTTTTGCATTAAACAGTTTATTCGTCAAAAAATTTTCTGATTACATTAGATCACAATCTTAAGTCTATCTATCTGATAGTTAAGTATTAAAAGCTATTTTTCGTCATTTCTTATTAATATTTTGTATACAAAAGTGTAAAAAATTATTTATTTGTGTAGAAAGTATACAATATATTTTATATAAATGAGTGTGTGTTATGTACTCTCACTTAAATAACACAATTACATAAATTATTTTAATAAATGGCGAGCAATATAATGAAATCACATTTTTTGGGTTACCAAATAAGTTTTAAAAAGGCGTTCCTTCCTTTAACTATTTCTTCCCTTTTAATTGGTGCACCTGCAATTAATGCAGCAGAAGAAGAGGCTGCAGCGCAAGTTGAACGTATTGAAGTAACTGGTTCACGCATTAAACGTGTTGATATGGAAGGCGCTGTCCCTGTAACAGTATTAAATGCTGTTGATTTAGAAGCGCAGGGTTTTGCAACTGTTGGTGACGCATTACGTAACTCAAACTTAAACTCGTTCGGTTCTTATGGTGGTGGTGCTAATAATTCTTGGTCATCACAATCTACGGTAGCGCTAAAAGGTGCTTCGATTCAGCATACGCTAACATTGCTTGATGGCAAAAGAATGGCGAAATCACCTGTTTTAGATGGTGGTGCATCAAATTTAAACACAATTCCAATGGCTGCGGTTGAACGAATCGAAATTTTAACTGATGGTGCATCTGCTATTTATGGTACTGATGCTATCGCAGGTGTTATTAATGTTATCTTAAAGAAAGATTTTCAAGGTGTTCAATTTGATGCGCGTACTGAGCAGCATGATCGTGAAGGTGGTGATAGCAATAAATTCTCTTTCACTGGGGGATTAAGTTCAGATAAAGGCAACCTTGTCTTTACAATCGAGCACTTCCAACAAGACAATATTATGTTTTCGGAACGTGATTACACTCAACCATTTGTGCAACCAGGTGGTGATTCATCAGATGCAAATGATTGGCAAAATATCTCTTGGACAGGTCGAGTTTTAACTCAAGGTGGCGCTGGTGGGTGGGCATGGGAACATCCGTTTGCAAATGACGTAAGCTGTAGCGAGGTTTATGGTGAAGCATTTATTGGTCCACTAAACGATCGTAATTATGCGGGTGATAGTATTTGTGGCTACGATTACACACGAGCTGCTGCTGCAACATCAAAAGCGACTCGTGACAATACTCTTATTCATTATACTTACGAGCTGAGCGATTCTATCGAACTTACAGCGCGTGCATATTGGGCACAAAATAAATACCTTGATATCTCAGCACCTGTTCCTGCTTCAATTTCTATTCCACAGGGTTTACCTGCTTACACTACACCTGAGGGTATTGAGCTAAAAGAATTATATGCTGATCCTTGGGCGGGTATGCGTTACCGTTTTGATACAGCTGGTGACCGTGTAGCTGAAAAACACGACAGTGTACTTGATTTCTTGTTTGCATTAGAAGGTACAACAGAACATTTCGATTGGGATGTATCAGCTAACTATAATAAATACAATGCATTTACTTGGGGTACAGGCTATCTGCTAGATGGTGCGCAGAATGATTTAATCGGTTATTACGATGAGCAAGCCGGTGAATTTATTGGCTGGGATCCACGCGATCCAAATTCACCACTGCCTGCAGGGGCAAAAGCAAATTATGATAAACGCGGCGCAGCTGAATATTTAGAACTGACCGGTGGTGCTTCATTCTCAGTGATGGAACTTCCTGCTGGCGAAATCGGTGCATATGTTGGTGCTTCTTATCGTGAAGAAGAATACGATCACCAAGTTGATGCATTAGCTGAAGCCGGATTAATTGTTGGCGGTTCGGGCGGTTCGGGTGGTGCTGGTAAGCGTGATGTGATGTCTGCATATTTTGAAATTGTTGTGCCTGTTTTAGACGAGTTAGAATTAAACTTAGCAGGTCGCTATGATGATTATTCTGATTTTGGCTCAACAACCAATCCGCAAGTTTCTGTTAGTTACCGTCCTTTAGATTCTCTATTACTTCGTGCGTCATGGGGGACTGGTTTTAGAGCGCCAACGCTATCAGATTTGAATAAAGGTATGGTTGAAGGCTACGGAGATATCACTAACTATGTAGCTTGTTATGAAGAAGGCGAAGACATTGATAGTTGTAACCGTATTGAAGAAGCGCCAACTCGCACTGGCGGTAATTTAAACCTTGGTCCAGAAGAATCAGAATCAACTAACTTTGGTGTTTCTTACAACATTACAGAAAACATTGATATTACTGTTGATTATTGGACATTAACGACGGAAGGCTTAATTTCTTCAATTAGTTCAGATGAAATCATGCAAACGCAAGCTAAGTTGTATCAAATTGCAGATGATTTAGGTGTTGAACGTCCTGACATTTCGTTAATTTACCCAGGTTCTGAAATTTCTCTACTTGCAAATGGTCGTATCGACTATGTTGTTGCACCACGAATCAACTTAGGTGAATCAGACCGTGAAGGCCTTGATATTTCATTTAACGCTGGCTTTGAAATTGGTGAAGGTCAGTTGGACCTAGGATTGAATATCAGCAAGTACCTTAAGTATACATACACATATGTAGATAATGGTGAAGCAGTAGTAGCAGAAGACGTATCAGGTCGTGAAGGTTACCCAGATTTACGTTTGAATATGACTATGAGCTACCAGCTTGGTGACCATAGTGTAAGTTACTGGAGTAATTGGATGAGTGAACAAAAGTCTTGGGATCTTGTTGAAGGTTCTGAAACTGAATTGTTTGTTGTGGATGAATACACAACACACAACTTGTCATACACCATGCACTTACCATGGAGCAACAGCTTTACATTAGGTGTTAACAATATTACGGATGAAGACCCAAGCTTTGATCGCTGGGGTGGATATGATGGCGACCTCTATTCTATTTACGGTCGTTCATACTACCTATCGTTCCGTCAACAGTTCTAAACTCCTACTGATTTCCCTGGAGTTAGATAGTCAAGCCCAGTTATTTAACTGGGCTTTTTTTATATTACACGAAGAGGTTAGTTATGCGGCCAAACTTGTTTGCCATCTACGGGTACTGATGACTGCACTAGGCTTGAGCAATATCCTGTACCCGTGCTGGTATAAAACACCTCAGCAATCTCTTTAAAGCCATTTGATTTAACTTGCGTTTTTGCTGTGTCTGATACTGTGAAACCGTACATGGTGAACCAAGTGGTTAAATCTAATTGGGTTATATTGCTGAGCGATATATAAAGCCAATCATTTCGAGAGATGCTTGATAACTCTGCGCGAGAATAATTGGAAAAACCAAGGCCACTCTTTTTCGCTTCCCATGCACTATCAGAGTCATCTGCGCGATAAAACTCACGTTCCCAAATATGTAATCTAGGGTAGAGGAACCAGCCGTTGTTAAGTGTGTTTTCAGCCTGTGCCGCCATCATCAGTTGTAAATAAATTGCGTGATGTTCAGACCAGCCTTTAGTTAAATTCGCTTGCATGTAAGCAATTGAATCTGCTTCAAGTTTACTTTGCTGAAGTGTATTAAACAGTGTTTCAAACGGTAAACTTTGACAACTTGCTGACTCTCCTGTGTCGTCTTCATAAATTGACTTACTAAAATATGAATAGAAGTTGGTATTTGAGTGACCACCATAGCCTTCAAAACGCATGCTGCTGCGTTCTATACCATGACCAAGTTCATGCAAGTCGCCATGACCTGTAGGGCTAAAGTTCCAGCCGGCATCATAAGGATTACCGCTACAGCCCCAGCCACAAGTCGGTTGGTCGGCATTCATATGCTTGACGATATCAATGGTATCTACTTCGAGCCCGCGAGCGGTTACAAAGTCATGAATTTCAGGCTCTACATCAATACCTGGCCCTTTAAAGCCAGCTAATACATGTACTAGGTTATGAGTGTAGCGTGATGTTGCATTGGCAAAGTCGGAGGCTACAGGCCAAATACTGCCTGCTAGGGATGCTTCTAGTTTGCTGAGTTTGGAATGCACTTCAAAACCTGGAGTAGCAATTTCTGCCCAATCATAATCACCACTTGCCATACGTTCTGCAAAAATAGCGTCATCATCTTTGTTGCGCCAATGAGGATGACGACCAACATGAGTAAAACTAAAGTTTACCTCTAGGTCTTTTTTATCAAATGCAATTTGAATTGGCCCACCGTAGCTTGATGTAAGCGTTACCGACTCATTTGGTTTTACTTCTATTTTTTGTGTTTGAAGTAAATACGGGCGATTGTATTTGTTTTCACTGAAAATGTGGGTTGCGCCTGTACGCAGCGTATTGATAAAGATATGGGTTGTGACTGCCTGGTTATCAGTGCGCGTTACCGTAAATGATTGCCCCGGAATGGCATAAACCCCCGCTGAACGGAAATAAGGTTTTGCTGTTAAAGTAATTGCAGCATGTTCAGGCGTTATATGGCTGAAATCCGAACGGCTAAAGTTACCCATATCAGGCTGAGTAGGATTAATGTCGCGTACATTATAAACCGCATAATCGGCGTACAAGGATTTAAAGAATGAAACGGTATCTGTCGCTATTTTATCCATAGGAAAACTCACCGTTTGACGATAATGGTCGGCAAGTAAAATCAGCAATTTGTTTAAACGATAGTCAGCACTTTTGAAAATATTGCGTTTTTCACTGTCAAAACCATTAAACATGGTTTTAACAACATCGGCGCCAGCAAAAAATTCGTTATAACTATTCGAATTATCTGGGCAGCTACGGGTTTCGCAGTTTGATAGGTCGACATTAAACACGCCTGTTTTGAAGTTATTTAACAAAGTGTTTATCGCCTGCATATCGTTTGGCAGCTTATTAAATACAGTACTTGGGTTAAAGTCGTCTAAATAAAGTTTCCACCAGTAATTATCATTTTTATGGCTGATATTAAGCAACTGCAACAGTTTGCGGCCGTGTTCACCAATACCACCATCGTACTGAATGTATAGCACAGGAATATTTTGATTAAGTGCCGAGCTAACAGCATCTAAAATTGCCTGTTGGTTATCGCCATCGCGAAGCATGCGAGAAATGATAATAACGTCAGGTTTTGCAGCAATACACTCAGCTAACTTACTGCCATCACAATCACCTGCTTGGTTGTAAGAGACATTGCTGTAGTTAGCATCAAGCCAAGCGCGGGTTAAGCTGCGATCTCTAAACCAATAACTTTCATCTAATTGACTAAGCACAACATTAAATTGGCTTTTTATTGTTGTGTTACTTTGAGTCAGCCAATCAAATGTGTTTGTCATAAATTTGAGCATTTGATCGTTTACGGAATTTCTAAATGGGTTGCCACCGTAAGCGATGTATCTTCCTGATGTCGGCGTTTTACTGCCAGCTATTGCGATTGGTAATACCCTATCTGGTCCGCCAGATTGGTTAGAGCTGGTGGTATAAAGTACATTATCGTTAAACGGATATTGACCTTGCAAAATTGCCGCATCATGGGTCGGATCCCAGTCAATAGCATCTAGTACATCACCTTGGCTATTTTTTTTAAAGAGCTGTGATTTAATATCGTTAAATCGTACTTTATGTGATGACAATTCGTTAATTGCGGCGTTTAGAATGGTATCGCTCTCTTTTACAACCAATGCATTACCGGTTTCAATGGCAATGGTAAGCCAACTTTTCTCGGTTGTTAAAATAAGTGATTGTGAATTGGTTTCTTTACCATCTGATAGGGTAAATTCAAGTTTTCGATTACCTACGTTGTCGTCTTTAGGTGTTCCTGATAACACCAAGCTACTGGTATTAAAACTAAGCCAGTGTGGTAGATTAAGCGGTGTTATTTCTACACTGTCATTGTCATCATCTTTTACTTGAAGTTGCAAACTAAAGCTTTCATCTGCGCGTGCTGTAGCTAGTGCTGTAACTAAAACGGGTAAGTTATTAGCCGCGTCTACAGTCACAGAGAAAGTTAGAGTGTTCTCGGCCTTGCCATCACTTACTGTCAAAATAATGTTATCAAACGTACCTACATGCTCATTTTTAGCTGTGCCTGACAACTTACCTGTATTTGCATCAAGACTCAGCCAAGTCGGTAAGTTAGATGTTGAAAAAGTCAGCTTGTCATCGTCATTGTCTTTAACCGTTGGTAAAAACTCATATGGAATTCCCACAATGGCATTTTTCGGCATGCCTGAAATTTCAGGAGGGGTATTTGTTATAGGCGCCTTATTTACAGTAATGCTTACCGTGATGCTAGAAGCAGCGTGCGTATCGCTGACGGTGACTTCAATGTTTTCAAAGATACCGATATCGTTAGCGGTCGGTGTGCCAGATACTTCACCATTAATAGTATTAAAGTTCGCCCAGCTAGGTAGATTTTTAACACTAAAGCGTAAGGTGTCGCCATCCGCATCACTTGCGGCTGGAATAAATGAGTAAGGTTTATTTTCTTCAGCATCAGCTGGTGTGCCCGATATTACAGGAGGGGTATTTGTAATTGGCGCTTTATTTACAGTAATGCTTACTGTGATGCTAGAAGAAGCTTGCGTATCGCTGACAGTAATTTCGATGTTTTCAAAGGTGCCGATATCGTTAGCGCTTGGTGTGCCAGATATTTCACCATTAATAGTACTAAAGCTTGCCCAGCTTGGCAGGTTT
>NZ_JBFKMX010000013.1:0-51173 GCF_041629635.1 Pseudoalteromonas sp.
AGGTCTGGTAGTGGAAGAGGGTACACACCAACAACTGCTCGAAAAAGATGGCTGCTATGCCGCGCTTTGGCGCAGTCAGAGTCAGTAATTATAATAGTATTGAATAATCTTACTGTCTGAAGTTATTAACTATAAAAAGGAAGCTCGCTCCCTTTTCTATCTTTCAATGCCAGTAGTTGGCAGCCCATTGCAATGATACCCTATTCAATTTCAAACAAGGCAAGTAATTAAGGAATTGTAGTAATATCATTGGTTTTGTATTAACGGCTGTTTCTCTTAGCAGCAATAGATGTGAGTAACTTAATTGTGCACTTTTCCTCTTTGGTAGTAAAAAATGGTGGGCAGTTATTTCTTTAATCGCAATGATCTTAGCACCTGCAGTTTTAATCAGTGACGATATCAACGCTTGAAAACGTTTTAATTTCCTCTTCTTTTAACAGAAAGATGACAGGAGTAATGCTATCAAGCGTTAGAATGCTTGCACCAGTGGAGCCATAACGCTTATCCCAATTAAGCTTTCAGTGTCTCTAGCCTTGATTCTCTTACTACCTTCTACAACAGAGAGTTACGCGAAAATTATGAGAAAATTAATATCTGAAAGAACAAGGTTATTACAACACTTAATACTAGAGTCTGTAATGGAGTTAAAGTGTTTCAGAAAAGTAGCGATCATATTAAGTAACCAAGAATGATATTATGCCTTCTTGTGATCGCTACTTGCGTGCTTAGTTCAATTTATAATGGTCTTGCCGTGGCATAAGGCGCAATCAGCCTAGGTACTAACGGTAATTCACCGTACATAGGGTTAAATAGATATTTCACGTAGATCTGTCCGTAATTTGGCTCATAGAAATCAGCACGGTCAATATTAAAACTTGCGCCAATCAACCATTGCGGTTGTAAGCGATATTCGACCAACCCTTCGATGCCCCATGAAAAGCCACTGCTTTTATCCGCAGCAAACACAGGGTCGATAGCTGTTTCAAGCGCTTTAAGCTCTGCAATTGCTTGTAGTTCGGGGTTGTTAGGGTAAAAATTGATGGCATCTGTGCTAGAACGTGAATAACCACCGTTAACATTAAGGCGATAGACTAAATCATCTTCAAAACGACCATCAAATGTAACCGGTACAGACAGGCCTAAGTATTTTTGCGGGCTATAATAGCCACCATGGCCATACGTTTCTTCTGACAGATTATGTTTATAGCCCCAATAGAACAAGTTAGTTCCCACTGACATTTCAAAGTCTGATTGTTGAATAAGGCGGTAGTATGCACCGGTCATCGCCCGTTTACGCTCGTTATCTAGCACATTTTTGCCTTGGTAGTACTGATAATCAAGCGTTGCCCAAAAGCCCCACTCTAGCCCGAGATCATGGTAAAGGCCTAATGTAATACCATTGCTAGTAACACCACCCCAAATCTCATTTTGATTAACATCTTCAAGGCCAGCGTAAGATAGTACGCTGTTAGTTATTGCTCGTCGCTCGATTTCAATGTCATAGCTAAAGTCACCTAAGCTACTTTGATACAGTAGTCCACCTACAATATTTGAAATTAAAAAGCCTTGTGGCGTAGTACCAATATCTACTCGCCAGTTATCGTTTTGCCAACCAAACCCTAGTGCAACACCTTGATCACGAGGTGTAATACTGAATAATGAACAAGTATCATAACACAGGGCACCCGTACCGTATCGACTTGCTGCATAACGCTCTGAAAAGTTAGTTTGTTGAGCCGAAATACTTACCGCATCGGCTTTCATAAACAGTTGCCCATCCATAAATGGAAAATAACCTTCAAATAGAGCGGCTCCTAAACCTAATTGATGATCATTTTGCGTGCTAGTTTGCCCACTAAAATCACCTGCTAATGCAATATGTCCATCGGTGCGGCTGTTAATTTGTGCAATTCTAGAACGGGCAGAGCGCATGTACCAAGTATCGGTTTTTTTATCTTGCGCGAGCTCGTGCAATACTTTTTTATCCGCAATATCGAGGTTCTGCTTAGTTAAGACCTGACGGTAATATTGGATTGCTAATTCACTCTCACCAAATTTGTCGGCAACTTGACCCGAAAGATTTAGCAATTCGCCATCAGCTGGAGAGAGTGCTAATAAATCTTTTTGCAACCTAAGTGCGCTATCTTGATCTTTAAAATCCAATAACAGCGCCATTAAACGGCGTTGATTATAGTTTTCATCAGCAGGCACGCGGTAAACAAGGTGACTGAGCACTTTCTCACCTAATGCATACTTGTTACTTAATAGTGCTTTTTGTGCGAGTTGGTACTCTGTTTCAAATTCAAGTTCGCCATACTTATGGGCATTTTCGTAAAGTAAATCTACTTGCTCAAATTCACCTTTATTGAGAGCAAATTCTAACAATCGTGTATTGGCAGGAATACTTGATGGGTTATTACTTAAATAAGACGTTAAGATAACTTCTTCACGATCAGGCTGTTTTTTAACCTGATAGCGTACCTTTAAATTTTCAATTTCACGTTTTTCACTTTGTGTTGATGCTGGTGCCATATGTAAATTGGCGAACCAAGTAGAAAGTGCTTCAATGTCATCGGCACTAAGTAACCACTCGCTATACAATTGATACCAGTAAAAATCGAGTTTAGGTGTGTTATCAAGCGCTGTCTTAAGTTGCTTCATGGCGCGATTATGCATACCAAGCTTATACCACTGCGCTGCAATTTGGGCATTTTGCAGATTGCTTAAATCATTTTGGTTTTCAATCTGTTGTAGTAGTGCCAGCGCAGATGCTTTTTGCTCTGTGTCAATCAGTACATCCACTTGTTCGAACTGCTCGCCAAGGGCAAGTGTTTCTTTTAGCTCTTTAATTTGTGGTGTGTAATCTTTTACACGAATATAAGATAGACTTTGTAAGCCAGCGCGAAAATCACCAAGAGAACGCATATACAAGGCATGGGTATAGCGAATTTCAGGGTGCATTGGAAAACGCCAAAGTGCTTGATTATATGCTTTTTTACTTGCGTCTATATCGCCTAACTTGCGCCATTCAAATGCCAAATCATAATAAAGCCAGCCATTGGTTGGTGACGTTTTAATTGCTTTTTCAAGCAATGCTATCGCAGCTTGAGGCTCGCCACGACTCGATAGTTCCTCTGCTTGTTCGCGATAGATAGCTGTTTTTGCGGCGTTTATTTCTGTAACTACTGAGTCACGTTGCTTTTTCGTTAAACTTGATTCAAATCGCTCTAATACCGCGATATCTTGTTGCTCTTCAACTATATTAAGCAACAGTGATAGCGCATAACTGTTGTTTGGATCTGTGCGTAGTACCCTTTGTAGGTATTTAGTTGCCTGTTGGGTTTCGCCTTTTGCTTTGGCCACTTGAGAGGAATATATCAGTACCGTGTTGGTGTCTTCTTTTAGCTTTAAGGCGCTGGCAAGAAGCGCTTCTGCTTCTGTCAACTCAAGCGCATCGATCGCTGCACGCGCCTTGGCAATAAGACCCCAGAACTTAGCGGTGTTAAGTAAGCCAAGCCAAATAGACTTATCACTGTTATCCGCCAAAGATGCCGCTTTACTGAAATACTGTTGGGCGTCGTCGTGTTTTCCTTGCGCCATTAATGCACGACCAAGATCGCCGACCACATCTTGATCCTTAGGTCTACCGGTAGCGGCTTTACGCAGTAGCTTTTCAGCAAGAGCATAGTTTTCATTTGCCATATGGCGCTTAGCGCGCTGCCAAGCTTGATAATTTGGATCTGCTTCAAGCTTTAGTTGCGCAACTAACTTCTCGCTAAACACTTCGTACTGTAATTTGCCTAAATCACTATTTGGATAAAGGCTAAAGAAGTAGCTGTATTGTGAGCGGGTGAACGAGTTAATGGGCATATCTTCGAGTGCATTCAACCACACGCGTTCAACTTCAATACGCATTTGTGAGTGGGTTGCGTACTTGCGTAAAATCGCCAGCGATTTTTTATCGGTAGGCTTGCGCTTTAAGATATGACGGGCATAGGCGACTTCGAACTCGGCGGTATTGGGGTAACGCTGTGCTAGCTTGGTAAATAGTGTTTTTGCTTGCTGCCAGTTATCGGGATCTGCTGACAAGATGTTTGCGTATTCAAACTTTAAACGTGCCGTCGGAATATCACCACGAAATAGGGCTTTAAATTGTTTAGCTGCTTCTTTAGATTGGCCAGCTCGTGCTAATAATCGCACAGCTTGTAACCTCTCTTTACCTTCCTTTGAATGAAGGTAAGCAATACTGTCTAAGCGTTGAATATAGGGGTAAAAGGGTTCGTCTTTTTTAAACGCTTTGAGTTCTTGCAACGCTTTTTCTAGTTCGCCCTGTTCGAAATAATAGCGGATCCACGCAGCACGAACATCAAGGCTCCCTGGTTCAACTTGTTCTAAACGGGCAAGGCTATCAATTACCAGTTGTGGCTTTTGTTGCGCCTCACCGAGTTCAACTTGCTCTAAAAGCCAACTAATAGGCTGCGCATCAAGACCTTCATTGGCATGAAGTGGTGTCCCAAGTAAACAGCTTACTAAAAGTGCTGCAGCTCTTAGTTGCATTCGGTACTCCATGCAGGCACTAATGAACCGTCATTAAGAAGTTCAAAACGTGCATTGGTTGCCGCAGTACCAAATAATGTCAGTACGCTGCTGTAATAATTGTTTCTTAGTTCGTAATCAATATTGGCATTGATCTTTTGGTTAACCATGCTAGCTGTTACACGGTCACCAAATGATTTCATAAAGGGTAGAATTGCCGCTTGGAAACCAAGGGGGCCAGTTTTATCTGTGCGGCCCGTTTTAGCGTAAGTGTTTAGTGGTACTTCGCGATTACTGCTTACTTTACGAGCCATAGGATCAAATTTAAACAATAGTTGTTCTTTGTAACTAACGTTATCGGCTAATAAGCCGACCCAAAGATAGCTGCGAATAGCATTGAAATTCCCTTCATCAGAGTGTTTTTTCGTAAAATGGAAACCTTTCTTTGGATTGTAAAGTACCCAATCAGGACTAAAACCTTTTGGTGCACTCTCTGATAGCACCACTAAAGACGAATTTAACAGTTCTTGCCATGGTTGACTGGGGTAGAGCTCAACAAAACGCTGAAAAATAAATGGTGGCAGATAGCTCGGGTTTAAGCGCCAAGTATCTTCATCAACTTTAAAGCCAAAAGGGGCTGGTAGCAATGTTAAGCCGAGACCCGGTAAAAATTCAGTTTCTTCTTTTAGAATACGTTTTGTCATGACAGCAGCAAGCACAGCATAGCGACGTTCGTTCCATAAACGGCTTGCTTCAGCTAGTGCATAAGCAATCCATAAATCTGAATCTGATGCGGGGTTTGAATCTAAAATACTATAACTTGTTGGCGTTTTTCGGCCCCAAAGCCATGCAGGTAAGCGAGCGCTTAAATCACCTTCAGCAAGATGACGCTCTGTCCAGTTTAATAACCTATCGAACGTTTCTTGGTCGTTAGCAACTAACGCAAAGAACATTGCATATGACTGACCTTCACTTGTAGTAATATTTTTTTCAGAACCTAAATCAATCACTCTCCCATCACTGGAGATAAAATTATTTTTAAATGTCTGCCATTCAGGCCATACCATACAGCTTTCAGCTTTTAACAAGGTCGGCACTAGTAGCAGTAATACTAACAATAACTTTTTCATAACTAGTCTTCCTTATTGCCAACACGTTTACGCGCTAATGTGTTCAGTACACGCCATAAAATAACAGATAAAATAAGTAATGTAATAATTGTCATAAATGCTAAAAGTAAAGGGTGATCCGATAAATGGAACCAAATTAACGTATGTAACGGCAGTGACCCAACATAGTAGCGCTCACCAAGGTGTGATTGATGTACTTTGTAAGGGTTGATAATGGTTGCTGTACCTTGCACTTCAATCAACTTTGTACCATCTATTAACGTATTATTGATTAAATGTAAGTCATTGCTTGATGCAGCCATAATAGATACAACACTACGCTCATCACTAAATGGCGATTGAAAACCAGCGATTGCTGCAAGCGAACCATAGCTTTCCAGTGAGACATGGGTTGATGCGTCTTCATTCGTTTTAGCATATTTATATGGCTGTGTTTCATAAATTGCCTGTTTAATCTCACGTAGTGAATGATTAATCAGTACCGACATATGCTCACTTTGAGCAAAGCTCTCAGCACCAGTCTGCGAACCAATCAATAAAATATCTTTGTTATCAAAATCAATTTCAGCACCATTGTCAGTTAAAATCGTTGCTTTTAATGATGGGTAACCGGTTGTTTGCCCTAGATGACCTGTTGCTGTAAGAAGTGTTTCTACTTCGTCACGATTCGGTGATTCTGGCAGTACGATTAAGGTTTCGCTTAAATCAGCAAACTTAGTGAATGGAAATCCGCCTTGCGCGTAAGCATGCAAATTTGGCATCGCAATATAATGATGATAATCAGAAACATCAATAGTTGAGTTTTCGTCAATGGAGCCAATAGTCCCTTCCGGGGCAGTGGTTTGACAGAATCCCTCTTTTTCAGTTGAAAATAGGAATTCAAAGGCAACGTCATTTTTAATGTCTACTTTAAATCCGGGCACGGTAAAATAACGTTCTTTGTCCGTATCGTCGGTTGATATTAATGGAATACGAATATCTTCATCAACCAGTGTTGAGTATTCATTAGGGTTAAGTTTATAACCTTGAACATACTCTTGGTTGATTGACATATTAAGGCGAGATATCCCTTTGTCTGTAGGCGGAGTATAACGATATTTTAATTCAATGGGTAACCCATCGGTGTACCAAGTAAATAGGTCTGGTGCAACGCGGATATCGAGTTTAACTGGTGGTGCACTGTAACCAATCGCTTGTAACTGGTTTTTATATTCAACTAATTCACCAAAACGAACAGGACGATCAGAGCGGATCCAACGAGGAGCATCATAGGCTTTGCGTGGCTCAATATACTCCACTTTGTTAATTTTTGCAGTACGGCCGGTCATCATTGGCAGGCCAAGGGCAAGGCCTTCTGCGGCTACTTTTAGATCATCGCTGTTACGACCTAGAATAAGTAAGAGCTTTTGGTATCTGTGTTTTGGGTTGGCAATAATTTCAACAACAGGACCATCAACCCCCGGATATTCGGCAAGGAAATCTGGGCGGTTATCATTTGTAGCAAAAACCACACTGTGTGAGCTGGGTAATTGATTGTAGTTAACAGGAAACTTTGCACCGCGCCAATTGGCTTTTGCACCAAACCAAGAGCTTAAAATACTGGCTGCATGCAGGGTTGTATTGTCTGGTGTTTCATTAAATACAAACGGTAAGTTAAGTTGTGAATAATCGCGCTCATCAAAAAAAGGTTCAGGGAATTGCGCTAGTAGACTCTCAAACGGCAGTTGTTGCTCAGTAAAAGTAATGCGACTCGTGCGGCTAATATCAGCCCAAATACTTGAATGGAATGGATCTTCACATTCTCGGGTATAGTGACCAATGAGTTCGAATCGCAAAGTATTGAAGTCTTCAACAAATTTAGGTTCCAGTTTGATGGAGTGACGCTGCATCCCCTCGTTTACTGTGTCTGGATTGACATCGGCAACCGGAATAGTAGCCATGACTTCTTCATTTAAATAAACTTTTAAATGCGAGAGTTCTTTGATAAGTGCTGGTGAGCTGGTAAACGCAAAATCAAGGCTTAAGTCGGTGATAATGTGGTCAACTCGGTTTGTGAAATCCACCGTTCGGCTAGCTTGCACACCACGAAGGCGCATGTCTGGCCGATTTAGCTCTTCAAAGGTATAAGATAGCGTACTTCTCGGACCTGCCTCAGGGTAGCCATCTTTATAAATATCTTTGTTTTCGGCAATTTTAAGTGAACTTCTTGTTAAGTTTTCAGAACCAAGAGTTTCACTCGTAGTTGCAGAGCCATTCACGCTGTAAAGCGAGCAGAGCGCTAAGATGCTTCCAGCTACTTTAGTTAGCACTTTCATAATTTAAGTTTCCCAGTTTTGGCTGTTGTGGCATAAATGAGCCAACCAAAATTAAAATATTACCAATCTTTGTTATGTATTTTTTTGCTTTTTCAGGGGCATGTAAAATTAAGCTCTTAAAGCCTCGCACACTGGTTTGGCGAACGTGCTTAAAACTTTCAGAGGGAAGATCATGCGTGAAATTTTCTTGCCAAGACAACCATGCATCAGCACGGCTGAATGTGGACTCAATATAGTTTTTCTCTTGTTCTAGGGTAAGTGCATTTAAAGTTAGGCCAGCGCGACTTCTACGGGCATTAATGACTTTACAAGGGAATGAAAATTGACGACGCCCACGAGACATAATGAGCTCTACATCGCTTTCAATTTTCACTAAGTCTTCAGCAGGTAAGTGAACTCCTACACCTACATCACTAAAATCAGTGACACGTACCTTATAGGTTTTACCTTGGCTATCGCGGATAGCTGCGGGAAAATCAGCAGCTACACGATGTGAGCGGCGGACTTGTTTTGCTTCAGCTGCAACTGCAATGGCCGCGCCTAAAATCATAAAGTTGTAGAGTGCCCAAGCCATACTAATTAATAAAACGCCTATTTGTACTGGGTCACCAAAGAAAAGGCGAAATACACCGATAATTAGCCCTACTAAGTTAATGCCGGCTAAAAATAAATATGGCTTTGAAATTTCCCAATCATAGAAATCTTTGTCAGTTAAGCCACCTTTTTCTGTGACGTTGAATTTACCTTTATTAGGGGCGAAAAGGGCTACGGTAGTTGGTTTTAAAATATACCAAGCAAGCACTGCTTCATATACTTCACCCCAAAAGGAATAGCGCCATTTACCTTGAATGCGCGAGTTAGTAATTTTTACCTGCATTAAGGTCGGCACAACATAGAGTAAAATTGCTAGAAATGGTGCATAGATGATGTACGCATCAAAATAGATTAACGCAAGTGGTGCTGTTAAAAATACGATGCGAGGAATACCAGAGAAAAAGTGCATAGCCGCATTGAGGTAACAAAAACGCTGACTCAGTGAAAGGCCTCGTCCAAGTAAGGGATTATCGACCCTAAAAATTTGTGCCATGCCACGAGCCCAACGAATACGTTGACCAACATGGGTTGATAAACTATCAGTTGCAAGGCCCGCGGCTTGAGGAATATTGATATACGCAGTGCGGTAGCCTTTACGCTGCATTTTGAGTGCCGTATGAGCATCTTCGGTTACTGTTTCAAAGGCGAAACCACCAATTTCATCAATGGCACTGCGACGGATAACGGCGCATGAACCACAGAAAAATGTTGCATCCCAGAGGTCATTACCATCTTGAATTAATCCATAAAACAGCATGTTTTCGTTCGGGATTTGCGCAAAATTACCAAGGTTCTTTTCAAATGGGTCAGCAGAGAAAAAATGGTGAGGTGTTTGCACTAAACACATTTTAGGGTCTTCAACAAACTGACCGATTGTCATCTGCAAGAATGAACGCACGGGGACGTGATCACAGTCGAATATGGCAATCAATTCGCCATCAGTGTAACGCATCGCATGGTTCAAATTACCTGCTTTGGCGTGAGAGTTATTGGGACGAACAATATAACCAACGCCAATTTCTGCTGCAAATTGTTTAAACTCGTCTCGTTTACCATCATCGAGAATATACACATTGAGCTTATCTTCAGGCCAATCAAGAGCCAGTGCAGAAATGGTTGTTGGTTTTACAACACTCAACGGTTCGTTGTAGGTCGGAATATATACGTCTACTGTCGGCCAATTACTGGTGTCTCTTGGTAGTTTAACCGGTTTTCGTTTTAGAGGCCTAATGGTTTGAAAGAAACCGAGGATCAGAATAAACCATGCATAGGCTTCTGCTGCTAACAAACCAATACCTAAAAATAGCGCAATTGGGTCGCCCCAATTGAGTGTTTCATTAAAGCGCCACCAAATATATCGGGTAGAGGTGGTTATTGACAGAGTTATCATTACAATTGTTGGCAGCGGACCTTTGATACCTCGCAATGAATAAGCAATAAATAGGATTAAGCTCATGAAGATAGCTTGCGCTTCAAGGGAAAAGGGTACTGTAATAAAGATTGCTAACAAGAAAAGAACTGCGGCAAGTAGTATCTTTGTGATATGGGGTTTTTCCCAAAAATCAGCAGAGGTAAGTTTTTGAAAGCCGGTTTGGGTGCTTTCATTAATTTCTTTGTTTAGCGATTGCCTTACTCTTAATGTGAACCATTTATCAAAACGAAGTGCCCAGTCGATAAAGAGCGGCAAGATTTTGAAAATGGAATATGTCGCTTCCTTTTCACTTACATCTTTAGCATCACGTTTAATTTTGACCAAAGCTAAAAAAATCAACTGAATAATAAATCGAAGCGGGTCGCCTAAACGAAAACGTTTTGGTTTTAACTGTGGGAAATAGCGATAAAAGGTATTATCAAAATCAATTCGCTCTAATTTAACAAAGGCAAATAGCACAAAATAGCCAACAGTAAGCAAAAGCGACATAAACACGCTATAGCTGTTTTCTTCGAAAAAGAAATTATAGCGTGATTTAATGAGGTCTACACCGCCATAAGGGGTTGATAAAAAGCGTGTTCTCATGACGATTTTGACAGACTTTTGCGCTTATTATTCAACCAGCTAGCCAAAGCATGAAAATCTTCTTTCACTACACTTAGAGGTGAACAGTTGATAAGCACATTCTTAGCAGCCAGAGCTTCTGGAACAGCGCTATCAAAATGAATAAAAAAGGGTGCCAATCGTTTTAAGTTTGCACGCCATATTTGGTATACATCAAGCTCTAGTGGATTGCTGGCATTAAAACGGTTTATCAAATAGTAACCATTATTGTCTAAGCGCCGTTTCTTTATTTGGCTATAACAACCAGGATCACAGGTCACAACGTTGATAACAATATCATGCTCATCGAGAGGAAGTTGTTCCAACGAAATATGACTCGGTACATCAAATAGTAACCAAGAGTCAGATTCCAATGCGAGACGTTTTGATTGATTAAGTAATGTACTCAGTGAAAAGTTGTTGGCCGGCTGCGAACCAAATGGAATATATTTCACATTATCTTCATTGATATAGGCAATATCAGTCCAGTTGGCGTTTGTTTCAGAGACTTTGTTAGACCAACCACTTTGGTTTTGCCATTGATGACCTAAATGAAGGCAGAGTTCATTTTTAGGGTCGAGGTCGATGCAGAGCACATTATGACCGCTGTTAGCTAATAGCGTTGCGATATTGGCAATAATAGATGTGGTGCCTGTACCGCCTTTAATGCCTTTTAAAAAAACTCGATTCATACAAAATTGTGCTTGGCTTCGGATAGTTGTTAAATTTCTTCTATTTCGCTGAAAAGATCGTATTTAGCAATGATTTTGATCTCTTTTTGCTTTTCCGTAACTTCAACGTAATCAGCTACTGCAATGTTGCTTTTCGATTCCAATTTAGAAATATCGTGTGCGTGATATGCATTTTCAAGCTTTTCTGCATTTCGACTATTTGTCACTATTTAAACCTCTTATCGTTAAATCCACCTATTATTAGGTAGTTAGCTTAGGATAAACTATTCCACTGAAGATTAAGAATATTTACCTGATGTTTGTATGTACACCTTTAAATTTATAAGGTTTATCAGCTGATAAAAATAAACTCAAGAAACGGAAATCTGAATTTATCGATTTTATCAGTAATGATACTGGACTTAGCTAAATGATTGTATATAAAATCATATTTTTAACTAAATAGAAAGTATTACTTTCATAGAACGATGCGTTATGTCTTAATAACGTGACTTAGATGATAAAAACGGGCTAAATGTGCATAAATTGAACTTTCCTGGCATTCAACTTGAGCAAGCAAATATCGCGAAAGGGGCAACGTATTTGTTATTTGCCAACAGCGAAGACGCTGGTATTGAATTCGCCTTGAGCTCGTTGGACGAGCACAATAAAAACTTTATTATTTCTCAAGACCCAGATCGCTTTTTGGCAAAAGCTAAACGTTGCTCAAAGAGTAATTACCAGGCATTCACCTTAGATCAAAGTTTTTTTATCGAAAACCGAACGCAATTTATAGCGCAAACATTTGAAGAGTTGAGTTTTTATTCGGGCTTTCGTAATAGTCATCTGATAATGCACTTTTCTGAAGCACTGACTCAACGTTTTGATGAGAAATTTATAGTCAAGATATTGAAAAAAAGTAAAGAATTGACGAAACGCTATAACGTAAGCCTGCTGTTTTTAATGACGGGTAAAACTGTGCAACAAAAAGCTAGCGATTTTTTAGCTCACAACGCTTTAATCGGTGGAATAGCCCACTTAAATACGCAATTAATGAGTCATCGGTTAGTGTTCGACTTTTGGCGTCATGCGCAAGGAATATCAACAAAAATAAGTTACTCAGTATATTTTGATGACTCACCTTATGCACAAATTGAAGAGCTACAACAAGATGACAATGCCCTCTACCAGCAAAACCTTGATCAGGTATTTATTGCTAAAGAGCTGTTGCCGAGTGAGACGAAATTGCCGCCAAATTATCATGTCTGTGATAATAACCTGCAAGTATTGGAAAGTGCTAAAACAAATCATGCTGCAACAGTTGTGCTTTACGCATCAAGGGATGTTGAGAAAGCCGTGCTTGCTGCGCAATGTTATGAGTTACGAGAGCATTGTGGTCCATGGTTGAAAATCGTAATCAAAAATAAAGACGGTGTGCTACGCCATCACGATGAATGCGTGTTCTTAACGTTAGGTGTTAATCTGATTTTACATACCACAACTGATATTTCTCGTTTAATGTCGCAAGTGCAAGCGCTGCAAGGCGTAAAGTTTGCACGCATATTGCCAAAAGATTATAAGGCAGTGTTGGCTCATGCAAATGGAGTGGAAGCAAAAGGGTATTTAACACCGCAGCATTTTATTGATGCTGTAAAAAAACAAAGAGAAGCAAGTTTATCTACGGGGATCAGTGGGGTGCTTGTAGTACTTGATTTGATTAAAGGTGTTGATGCAATTGATGCACTGCGACTTTTCTCAGTAAAACGAAATGGTGATTTTTTTACCGCAAATCAATCGCAGGTCTTTTTATATCTTCATGGCTGTCGGGAAAATGATGTAACTAATGCATTAGAGCGACTGTTTCGATTAGCTATCAGTGAGTTTTTTACTGCGCATGCTATTTACTCACAAGACTTATATATTGAACAACTATGCCGTGATCTTAAACGTGCAGATGACAATAAAGAATTAGAGGATTACTCAATTCAGCTGTTAGAATCAGCTGTTGAAGAGCAACCGCTTGCAATGAGTACATCAGGACGCACATCCTTAATCAGCGATATCAATCGTTTACCTAGTAGAAAGCCTTGTAAACCTTACACATTAGAATTAATGGACTCAGAGTAAATGTATTTAACTTATATTATGCTAGCGTTTGCTTTTGGCATTATGATAGGCATTGTAATTGCACAATTTGCGAAAGAATTAAAACATAGCATCAGCAAATTTTACAAAACCTGGACATTTAAACACAAAGCGATCCACCCTTATAAGCCACAGGAAAAAGACTAATTTATGAGTATTGTACACGCCGACAAAGATCCTTTGCGATATGATGCGTTAGGGCTTTGGAATTTATACTTTTTAGTAAAACTTGGTTTATATTTTGGTGAAGTAATTGACCTTCACGTGATAGAAAATATTGCGTTTATAGCGTTTTTGTTGCTTCCATTTAAACGAAGAATTCTAATAAAAATAAAACATGTTGTAGCGGTAGTTGTGGCACTATTTTTGTTACATTACGATTCCTATTTACCCCCTTTACAACGTTTATTGGAAAGTGGAGACTTACTCGGTGATTTTAGTTTCCCGTATTTAATAGAGTTGTTATCGCGCTTTTTATCATGGCAGTTTGTTGCGATGGTGCTGGTATTAGTGATTGTTTATATTTATTTAGTGAACTGGATCCGTTTTACTACGGTGAGTATTGCAGGGGTGTTATATATCGGTTTACTACAATTTTTTGCATCGCAAAGTGACCTACCTCCGGAACCTGTGCTAGTTAAAGATAGTGGCATATCAAAAGCAGGTCAAAGCCAAGTAAAAACAGTACTAAACCCTGAACAAGCAATTGAAGCTTTTTATCAGCAACAATCGCGATTACGTACTGAGTTCCCCTCATCTAATTTGGGTGGTGATTTTGATATTGTCTTACTCAACGTATGTTCACTTGGTTGGGATGATTTAGAGCGTGTAAATTTAGCCAAACACTCGCTGTTTAATCAATTTGATTTATTATTTGATAACTTCAGCTCTGCGACTTCTTACAGTGGTCCAGCAGGTATTCGATTATTAAAAGCCAGCTGTGGTCAAACTTCTCATCAAGGACTTTACAGTGATGCGAATAAGCAATGCTATTTGTTTGAGAACTTAGCAAATCTAGGTTTTGATAATGACTTTGCAATGAATCACAACGGTAACTTCGATAATTTCCTTGGCATGGTTGAAAGCCAAGGGCGAGTTGATGCAAAACTACAATCGCTTACGGGTGTAAAAATAGCACAGCGATCGTTTGATGGCACACCGATTTTTGATGATGGACAGGTACTTAATAAATGGCTTAAATCAAGACTGACTTCACCTAAATCAAGGGCAGCTTTATATTACAATAGCATTAGTCTACACGATGGGAATGTGCTTGAAGGTCGCAGTAAATTCGGCAGTAGCCTTAACAGCTATGGCACCCGAGCCGAAATATTATTTAAGCAGTTTGATCAATTCTTTAAGCGTTTAGAACAAAGTGGCCGCAATTATATGGTGGTTATGGTGCCAGAACATGGTGCTTCACTGGCCGGTGATAAAATGCAAATAGCTGGAATGCGTGATATACCAAGTCCAGCAATTCTTGATATTCCTGTCGGGGTCAAATTTATTGGTCCGAAAGTGAAAGTGAATAGTGCACAAAAAGTCATTTCAGAGCCATCAAGCTATTTAGCAATTTCAGAATTAATTGCCCGTGCTACCCGCCAGAATCAATTTGAAGGTACACTTGATTTGGCAGCATTAGTCGCAGATTTACCGAAAACGCCAATGGTTGGCGAAAACTCTGGTACACGTATGCAGATGTTTAATGGCAAACCTTACATTCAACTCGATGATGGTGAATGGATGGTATATCCAGGCTATTAATTTAAAAAGGGAGCAATTGCTCCCTTTTTATTTAAATGAATGGTTATTGGTTATAGCTTTTTTGTTCATTAATGTTTACAAATTTTCTTTCAATCTGTTGTTTTTTCAGTATTATCATGATCAATGTGCTTAAGCTGGTAATGGGGAAATTATGCGCTTAGAAATCCACTGTGCTGACCGAATCGGCATCGCTCAAGAAATACTCAATATATTAGTGAGTTATCAAGTTGATTTAAAAGGTATTGAGGTTGATGCCGTTAATTGTCGGATGTATGTCTCATTTCCACCGATTGAATTTGAACAGTTTCAAAAAATAATGCCTGAGATCCGTTTGATTCATGGGGTGGAGGATGTAAGAACCACGGCTTTTTTACCTTCCGAGCGAGAGCATAATGAGTTAACTACATTACTAAGTGCATTACCTGATGGTGTTATCTCTATTGATGTGAAAGGCATTATTCGTCATTGTAATGACTCGGCCTGTCGTGATCTTAATGCGCAAAGTAATGATATTATCGGTAATCATATCAATACATTATTGAAAGGTTTTAACTTTAGTCGTTGGCTTGAAAGCGAGCAGGTACTTGCACAAACTACGCGAGTAGAAGTGAATGGTGAAGACTTTATTGCCGATATTTTGCCTATTTCAGTACCTGATTCTGAACATGGTTTTACCTTTGTTGGTGCAGTGGTAAATATCAAATCGCAAAGTCGTCTAGGTGAACAGGTAAGTGCGTTCAGGCGCCAAGGCAATGAAAGCTTTGCGACAATTCATAGCTACAGCAGTGCCATGCGAAAGGTGGTTCGCGAAGCCCGCAAAATGGCACAGCTTGAGGCACCTATTTTAATCACGGGTGAAACGGGTACAGGTAAAGAATTATTGGCAAAAGCATGTCATTACGCTTCGAATCGAGCGAATAAACCTTTTGTTACTCTATCGTGCGCTTCATTACCTGACGATGTAGCAGAGCCCGAGTTATTTGGCTGTGCATTACCTAATTCTGAAAGCCGAGGGGTATTAGAGCAGGCAGATGGTGGTACTGTTTTCCTTGATGAAGTTGGGGAAATGTCACCACAATTACAAACTAAACTTTTGCGCTTTTTACAAGATGGTACATTCAGACGTGTTGGCAGTGAGAATGAGATTAAAGTGAATGTAAGGATCCTAGCTGCTACACAAAAAGATATTCCAGGCATGGTTCAAGAGGGGCGATTTCGTGAAGATCTTTATTACCGCATTAATGTATTGAGCTTGGAACTAGCACCACTTCGTGACCGTAAAGCGGATATTGTACCTTTAACCGAACACTTTATTAGTCGCTTTTCACATCAATTAGGAAGAAAGTCTCCTGTAATTGATGAGTCTACAGCTGCGTTTTTACAACAATATCCATGGCCTGGTAATGTACGCCAACTTGAAAATTCGCTCTATCGCGCTATTTCGTTGTTAGACGATGAGCAACTAAGTATTGAAAATCTGCAACTGCCCAGTTTTACTAATGACTTAGGTTATCTAGAATCTGATTTTGAAGGTACACTTGATCAGGCAGTTAAACGTTTTGAATCGACCTTGTTAAGAAAACTTTACCCGGCCTATCCTAGTTCACGCCAACTAGCAAAAAGGTTGGGGTTGAGTCATACAGCTATTGCCAATAAATTACGCGAATACGGTATTAACCGAAAGACGATTAAAGTATAAAAAAGCGCTAGCGAGTCTAGCGTTTTTTTCCTTTATCTTTATGGATTCCGCTTGGAATAATGTAATTTATTCCCTCTTTATTAAAGACTAATTTCACTGTTGGATTACTATTTTTCAAGAAGTAATCATATTGGTCAATCCACAGAATATAATCGCCTCTTACTGGATAATCTAAGCGCTTTTTTTCAAGCTTAATTGTATGAGGACCTATATTCCATACAAATTCAGAAATATAACCATTCGCGAACTCTTGAACAAATACGGCTTGATCGTCACCGGCAAGTGTGAGCGCGATGGAATACGAATCAGGTAGCTGATCCATAGGATATTGTTGGGAACCAATAGTAAATTGCTTCTTTTTACTATCCCATTTAAAGCCAAAATTAAATTCTTTTTTCAGTCCAGAAGGATAGGTAATGAAACCATTTCCGGGAAGATCGAAGTTGGCTTTTGCATTGCCACACAAGCACATTAATAAAATAAATACTAAGTACGATTTCATAATCACCTTAAAAATATCGACTTTCTCTTGAGATTATTATTAAACCTGAGAAAATACCTTTTTCTGGTATGACCTCTCAAGACTATGAATTTATATTTTAGATTACTATTACTTTTTTATCGGATAAAGCGGAATAAACTTTATCAACCTTTGTTAGAAGAAGTCGAAATTAATTATCGTGCACTGCCTTCCGACTGCGATATTAACCTACATTTAACTAATTCTCGGTACCTCGCGTTTATGGATTTGGCACGTACTTGGATGACCGAGCGATTAGGACTACTTCCCGTAGTGATGAAGAACCGTTGGTTTCCAATTGTCAATGCGACGGCAATTACTTACATTCGAGACATTAAGCCATTACAAGAATTTACCGTTGCCACTCAGCTTGTTGGTTGGGATCATAAATACTTTTATATTAAGCAAACCTTTAAATCTGAAAGGGGTTTACATGCAGTAGCGTATGTGCGCGGTGTGTTTAAGAAAAAAAGGGGCATTGTGACTGTGGAAGAATTACTTGAAGCTGCTGGCTTTGATGGTGAAGCGCCAGAATTACATGAAGAGATTGTACATTGGAAAGAAATGCTAGAGTGTAAAAAACAGCGAGACCATATTTAAAAAATCAATGTAAAGAAAAGCCCCAAATTGGGGCTTTTCGCTTTTTAGTCTAATTAAAACTTATAACTTGCCTGAACATAGGCAAATCGGCCTTGTCCGCTGTGAACGTTAACCACAAAGCCCATAAAATCATGATAAGCAAATGGTGGCTCTTCGTTTGTTAAGTTGGTAGCACCAACTGTAAGCACTAAATCTTTAATACCAAAATAATTCACTGACGCATCGAGTGTGGTCATTGCATCAACATCTTTATTTAGGTTTAAAGAAGCTTCTTGCTCGAACGAGTCGATATAGTTTAGTGCAGCAGTTGCGCTAAAGTCATCTTTAACCCAATCAACTGATGTAGTCCAGCGCATTTGAGGTTGCTCAAAACCACCTTCTTTGGTGCCTTTATAATCTTCAAAATTCAGAACATAGTTAAGCACATAGCCAAATTTAAACTGGCCAACTTCAGTATCTAAGTTATAACGAACGTCTAAGTCGATACCTGAAGTTTGTAAGTCACCAATATTTTGATAAGAGTCATTAACTTGAATCACTTCACCTGGATCATTCGCAATAGACGTAGGACGACGTTCAACAATATTGGGATCTAAACCGTACGTATCCATTACAAATTGCGTATCCGCACCAATGATATCGGTAATATCATAATCATAGTAATCGATAGAGAAATTCAGGTTCTCTGTAATATTGTAGATTAAACCTAGGTTATAACTTTCTGACTCTTCAGGCCCAAGCTCAGGGTTACCTTCAAAGATTGCAGTATATTCTTGCGGTTCACACGCTCTGTCTTGGTTACCAATCGCACTACAGCGAAGAGTATCTACAAGGTTTGGCGATTCATCAGTGCGGCCTAGACCGAGTTGGTGCAATGATGGTGCTCTAAATGCTGTACCCCAAGAACCTCGAAGGCTGACATCTTCCATTGGAGACCAGAAGAAAGAGACTTTAGGGTTTGTGGTATCACCAAAGTCACTGTAGTCTTCGTAGCGTGCAGCAAGTTGCACTTCTAGAGAATCTAATACTGGAATAGACATTTCACCGAAAACAGACATGTTATCGCGAGAACCATTTGCTTGTGTCGCTTCGGTACCAAATACTTCACCACGCAAGAACTGGTCATCAGGATTATCACTAATTGACTCTTCGCGGTATTCACCACCGAAGGCTAACATTAAGTCACCGTGTTCCATTGCGAAAATTGAGCCTGAAGCTTTGAAATCAAGCGATTTCATAGTTGATTTACCAATACGTGTCGTGGTTGTTTCAATATAGTCTAATACTTGTTGACCATTTGATGATGGTTCAAATGGATCATAAGCGCCAGAATCAATGGCTTCTTGCATACGTCTTTTATTAGGGAAACCATCTACACCGCGCTCAGTTGAGCTGCTTTTAATATAACTATAGGCCGCTTCCCAGTTCCAATCTTTGAATTCACCTTGGATACCTAAGATTGCACGGTGATAATTCGAATCAACTCGTTTTTCACGGTTACCGATATCCACAGTACGACGGCGCATTGTTAGGTCTTGGCCATGGAATTCATGATCTGGCATATTGGCAAACGGATGGTTAATATTATCGCCTGTCATCGTTAACTCATTGAAACTTGGGCTACCAGCCCCTCGAACAGTCGATTTTGAATTTTGACCATTTAACTCCGCAAAGGCGCGAAGATTATCATTGATTTCATATTTACCGAGATAATTCCAACTAAAGCGCTCCGCTGCTGGGATCATCGTCATATGAGGCGCATAATCGTATCGACACAAGTTATTGGCAAAGTCGCGGTCTGCTTCTGGACAAGTATCATTCCCATATAAATCAATTAAACGCTTTGAAGGGTCGCTTGCAAGAGCAATAGTACCAGGAATACCTGAAGAGCTTCTAAAATCAGTTGCATCTGGATCACCAGTTCTTAATGCTTGGTTAGATGTTCTTGAGTAGTCTCTGTCAGCATAAAGCACTTCTTCACGATTAAAGTACTCTAAAATAAAGGTATGGCTTGAGTTATCCGTTTGATTACCAAAAACTAAATTAACGCTTTGCTCATCACCGCCACCATCTGCCGTAGTACCAAACTTAGCTGAAACCTCTGCGCCTTCAACATCATCGCGTAAAATAATGTTAATTACACCTGCCACAGCATCAGAACCATAGGTTGCTGATGCGCCATCTTTTAAAATATCGACACGTTTAATTGCAGATAATGGGATGTTGTTAATGTCTACAAACGATGTATCAATGCCCTTCGCAAATGGTGATACCGAAACACGGCGACCATTGATTAAAATTAGCGTTGAATCGGCACCTAAGCCACGTAATGATACTGATGAACCACCATTTGCTGTGTCATCACTGCTGTTTGCTTGAGTTGAGAAAGTACCTTGGCCTGAAATTGGTAACTTTGTGAATAAGCTGATTAAATCTGTCACCCCTGACTTTTGAATATCCTCTGCTGTTAAAGTTGCAACAGGTGATGGGCCTTCTAAATCAGTGCGTTTAATGTGAGAGCCGGTAATTTCGATGCGTTCAACTTGTTTTTCTTCATCTGCTTTTGCAACAAAAGTAGAGAAAAGTAGTGATGAAGAAATAACTGAAGCGAGAGTACTTAACTTGAACTTTGTAGCGCTGTTCATAGTAAATTCCTTGTTTAATTATTATTAAAATTAAGTAGTTAATTTACTTCCATTAACTAACCAATAATATTAATACCATGCAAACAAAAAATTAACAATTTAGGTTGTTAATACATCAAAGCAATTGTAATCAAATATGAATTACGAAATATTTACAGAAATGTTCAAGTAAGGATTACTTTCTAGCAGCATGCTTAGTGCGAAAAAAGGAGGAGGGTATGAGAGTGTTTACAGACAAAAAACCACGCATTTGCGTGGCTTATTTAGTAATTTATCGCGCTGAATGTTTCATTGTACGCTCTTTTTCACGCGCCCAATCTTGGTCTTTACTCGCGGCACGTTTGTCGTGCAGCTTTTTACCTTTTGCTAGACAGAACTCTAATTTAACCCAACATTTTTTCCAATACATTGCAGTTGCAATTAAAGAGTAGCCTTCGCGTTCTACAGCACCGATTAAACGGTCAATCTCACGTTTTTTTAATAACAGTTTACGCGGACGCATAGGATCGCAAACAACGTGCGAAGATGCTTGAAGTAAAGGAGTAATTTGACTTGCGTGTAAATACGCCTCGCCATTTTTAACTTGGATAAACGTTTCGGTAATGTTTACTTTGCCGGCGCGAATACTCTTCACTTCCCAGCCTTGTAATTCCATACCGGCTTCAAATTTATCTTGCAGCAAATACTCATGGCGCGCTTTTTTATTTAACGCGATGGTATTACTTTGTGCTTTTGGTTTTTTGTGTTTTGCCATAATGGCGTCATTATACTTATCCGTTATGGTTTTACACTCTTTTTTGACATTCTCGCGCTTCTTTTTTTGTATCTTAGCTAAACCTTGATAGAATTCGCGGTGTTGAATCTGGAGAGTATATGCCGCAAATTAGTCGATCTGCGCTGGTGATGTTTAGTGCGCAGCAAATGTATGATTTAGTTAATGATGTTTCAAAGTACCCCGAATTTTTACCAAATTGTTCTGGTGCCAAAATACATAATCAAACTACACAGTGTATGTCTGCTTCGGTCGAAATATCGAAAGCAGGTATGCGTAAATGGTTTTCGACGGAAAATACATTAATAGAAGGCCAAGCGATAAATATGAAATTGCTAGACGGCCCATTTAAAACGCTTGCGGGTGGTTGGAAATTTACGCCTTTAGATGAAACAGCCTGTAAAGTCAGTCTTGAGCTTGATTTTGAGTTCACTAATAAGCTGGTGGAGTTGGCATTTGGTAAGGTTTTTAACGAAGTGGCAAATAATATGGTAAAAGCATTTACCCAAAGAGCAAAGCAGGTGTACAAATAATGAAATCAATCGATATTGTGTATGCATTGCCAGATACAGCAACCACTGTGACTTTCAAAACTGACGATGACCTCACCGTTGAAGAAGTGATAACACAGTGCGGTATTATAGAAAAATGTCCAGAAATTGATTTAACCTCATTAGCAGTTGGTATTTGGAATCGTACTTGTAAATTAAATCAAGAAGTTAAAGATGGCGATCGCATCGAGATTTATCGTCCATTGATTGCCGATCCAAAAGAAGCACGCAGACGCCGGGCGGAAAAAGCCAAAGATGAAGGGCGCGCTAACAAAATTACTGGCGGTCGGTCAGGGCGCAGACAGTCATAAAAAAAGTCATGCATTTGCATGACTTTTTTAGTTAACTATTTTGCTTACTGCTCAAGCGGCGTGTTAAATGCTTCAGGCGTTTCATAGTCGCCGCGCAGTGCTTTTAATTTATCGCCGTCAAACTCAACAATAAGTTCTTTTCGCACTTCATTTTTTCTGCCAGCGTTAAATTGGTACAAGTAATACCATGTGCTTTCATCAAAGGCGTCTTTTGCAATTGGTTGACCTAACACGTACAACACTTGTTCACGCGTCATTTCTACACGAAGCTTATCAATGTCAGTTTGCTCTAAAAAGTTCCCTTGTGGGATTGGCATTCTATAAAGCCAAGAAGAACAACCTGAGCTGATAACCAATACGGCACAGAGAAAAATATACTTAAACCAATTCATTGAATTCTTTAATCCTTACTACTAATCGCATCATGATACCTCTTGCTATCAGGTTATAAAAGTGTAAATTTGACTTAAATTGATGATTGAAGTTCCCAAATCGCTGTTTTTATGTCTAATGAAGTTATCTGCACTAATAATCAATCGGTTAAACCTATTTGGCATTTATATATTGTCGAAACTCGGTATCACCATTGGTATACGGGAATTACAACTGATGTAGCAAGGCGTTTTTCGCAACATGATTCGGGAAAAGGTGCCAAAGCCTTAGTTGGCAAAGGGCCTTTAACTCTGATTTTTAACATGCCAGTTGGTACGCGAAGCGAAGCAAGTAAATTAGAATACCAAGTCAAAAAGTTAAGTAAGCTGCAAAAAGTTAATTGGGTAAAGCGCTGTTTAGCAGATGCGCATTTGCATCCAGTTCAGAAATCACTTTAGCGATGTTATGTAAATTGGCATCAAAAAAGCCGTGGTGAATATTTTCATAGGTGTCGTCTACGGTGTGGTAGTTATCATGTTCACCTACACCAAAATATAATACTGGAATGTTTTTTTTGTAAAATGCACGGTGATCACCTGCATCTATAATACGACGTCGTTGTTTTTTCACTGAGCTGTTATAAAAACCATTGCCTTTAGTGAATTTTAATTTGCTATTGGTATGCCAATTGGTGTCTTTTAGTGCCTCAACCAGTGGCTTTGATGGTGTATTGTAAAGCGCCAGCAACCGTTTTCGTTTGCTTACCCCTAACATATCCAAATTGATGTTGATTAATACATTAGATAGTGGGATAGGTGGGTTATTAATAAATTCGCGCGCGCCAAACAGTCCTGCTTCTTCTGCATCGGTTGCTAAAAATAAATAATTAAGTTGCCGGCTTGGGTTTTCAGAAATCAATTTTGCCAAGGTTAATAAAGCCGCCACGCCCGAAGCATTATCATCTGCACCGTTGTAGACTCCCTTGCCGCTACTGCCTAAATGATCAAAATGCGCGGTAATAACAACTGTTGGTTTGTTGGTGATTGTTGCAGTAATGGCCATTACATTATGTGCATTACCTTCACTAAAAAAACCGTTTTTATAATGAAATGGCACAATAAAATGATTGCTAACAGGAGCCAAACCATACTGCTTAAATTGCTTTGCAATATAACTGGCAGCTAAATTAGCGTGTTTAGTAGCTGTTTTTCGACCTGCAAGTTGATCATGACTCAAAAATTGCAGGTGCGCGTGTGATGCTAATTGCTCTTCCGAGGTTATTGAAAGAGAAAGTACAATTAAAGCGATATTTATCATTGCATTAAATGGGCATTTAGCGACAAAATTTTGCCACGATAACGCCGTTTTTCACCTTCAAAGTATGCGTGTTTCTCGGCTTCTTCTAATTCATTCAAGGCTTTATCGAGTTCACCGAGATAAAAATAGGCTTTAGCTAAACCAAAGTGACTTTCGTGTATTTTGCGATCAAGCTTAATAGATTTCTTGAAGAACCGAATCGCTTGCTCAAAATCTTGTTGATACAGCGCTTCATTTCCTTTGGCGATTGCATAATACGGATTTTCACTGCGCTCATGTTCGAGTGCAGCGCGGATTTTTTCAGCGAGAGTGCTGCGATCTGTTAAGTCGTATAAGCGCGCTAAATTGCCTTTTGCAGTATTATTACCACTGTCCAGTAATAATGCATGGTTGTAAGCAATTTCAGCCTGTGTAAATTTGTTATTGATTCGATAAAGCACACCGAGATTACCAAAACTTGAGCTGTACTCAGGCGCACTTTCAATGGCAGCACTAAAGTAAGAGTAGGCAAGATCATGCTCACCATTGATCATCGCAGCTGCGCCTTTATTGTTATAAAACATTGCAAGGATAACGTCTTCACTAATTATTTGGGTACGGAATTTTTGCCTAAAGCTACTAGGGTTAAAATCGACAATTAAGTCACCAACTGCATCATAAACTGTAGAGGTGAGGGCAACATTACTTGAATTTGGTCTTTTTAAACGTAAATTTACGTGGCCAGTCAGCATGCTATAGCCATTCTCACTTGCCCAATACTCGGGAATAAATACCTGTTGAAAACGCGATTCAAGACCAAAGTGTTTTGCCATACTATGCGCCATAATTGACAGCGAAAGACAATTTGCGTCTTTACTGTTGAAAGTTTCTTCGGCGGTAAGTGTTGCGCCAGTGAGGTAATTTAAACTTTGATTTTCAGGTGCGAATATATATTTAAGTAAAGAGCGTGTTGTTAAGCGCTGATCTAATGAGCGTGATATTTCCGCTTCCATAATTGCAATTGACCTTTCGGATAATTCAAATACATCCTGTTTAGATTCAATGGTTACACGAGAAAATTGATCATCATTTAGTAAGAGTGGAGGTGGTTTATGTGTATTTTGAGTTGAATTACAACCCATTAACAACAGTAAAACCAAGCAAAATGAAAGACGCATAACACCTCCAGAAACTTCTAACTACTTGATTAAAGATAGTAAAGTTTCGCACCCTTTGCTTGGTTAAATTGTTACAGTTTATTTCCCAAATAAAGCATTTAGTTGCTGCTGTGATGGTGCAAACCAATAGGCGCTATTCACCGCTTTGGAAAAATCAATTAACTTGTCGTAAATACCGTCGTTAGTTAAACCAAACATGCGCTCTAACTGAATTTGAAAACGCTGTTGGTCGCAGGCAAAACCCAGAAAATAAAGCCCTTTTTCATTGGCGTTACCAAAAGGTACACTGCGGCGATAGAGTTTCATCGCAACGTTATCTACTTTGACATCGGTACGGCTTACATGCGAGTTTTCAGGCATATCATCACCTTCTAACTCAATGGAATTTGATTTGGTGCGGCCAATCACTTTTTCTTGCATTTGCGTTGGCATTTTTGCGAACTCACTTAAGTCATGAACCCACTTTTGCGTTAAAACAAAACTGCCGCCAGCATGTGAATGTGTGTTTGGTAAAAGTGCCGCTTCTGCTTTTGCTGCTAAATCTTTGGGATTAGCGCTGCCATCGACAAACCCGGTAAGGTCGCGGTTATCTTTGTAGCGGAACCCCGGGCATTCAAGTGCCAAAATTGCCAGCTCTGTAAGTTGATTTTGACATATTTGCATTGCATCAAACACATTGTCTAACTCATCATCATAAAGCCAAATCAGTAAATCATGCTGTGTAGCTGGTGCAGTGTGACCAAAAGGGCCTGATAGGGTAGCAAAATCGTTAAATTCTAATGGGCTGTGCTCTGTGTCGATGTGTTGCCAAAGGCGCTTACCAAATGCGATAACATTACTGCATTTGATACTGTGAGTGATATTTTTAAGCGCTTGGGTAAGCTGTGAAAGTGTTTGTGTATCGCGATTGGTAATGACATATTCTAAAAAATAGCTGTGGCGATTATTTTCATTAAAAATGCCAGACTGCGCATGTTCCATATCTAATACCCCTTAAATTGTTTTGGCTACATTAACCTAGGGTCTGTTGATCTTTCAAGTTCGTTTTTGCTGCAGCTTAATTGCGTTTTATACAAGGCAGAGGCTGCGTGGCATAGTTATGCTATGTGAGTCAGCCGATAACACAGTAGAAAACGCAATCAAGCGCTGCCGAATGGTTCTTTTGAGCACACTTTTCTCATTGTTGCTCGATATTCGCTTAGATTGCTAGGCCACACATCGATCGCCGCGATAAAAGCACGCTCAAAGAGAACAAAAATAGAACAGCAAAGATCAATAGACCCTAAAACCAAGGCAAAAAAAAGCCCGCTTCAGGCGGGCAGTTTACTCAGGGTTTTTTTAAACTATTGGTTTCATTGCAGACATGTAACCACGCAGCGTTTCACCAATTACTTCAACTGGGTGTGAGCGAAGTGCTTTATTTACTTCAATCAAACGCGCGTTATCAACACGATTATCCGTTGTTGATAGTCCTTTACCGATAACATCAGTATTTACTGTGCCCATAAAGTCTTTTAATAGTGGTAAGCAAGCATGGTTATATAAGTAACAACCGTATTCAGCAGTATCTGAAATAGTTGCGTTCATTTCATATAGCTTTTTACGTGCAATCGTATTAGCGATTAACGGTGTTTCATGCAGTGATTCATAGTACGCAGATTCTTCTTTAATACCTGCTGCTGTCATGGTTTCAAAAGCGAGCTCTACACCTGCTTTAACCATAGCTACCATTAAGATACCTTTATCAAAGAACTCCTGTTCAGTGATTTCGTCGCTGGTATTTGCTTGCTGTTCAAATGCAGTTTCGCCAGTTTCTTTACGCCAGCCTAAAAGCTTCGCGTCATCTTCAGCCCAATCTGCCATCATACCTGATGAGAATTCACCGCTCATGATGTCGTCCATATGCTTGTTGTAAAGTGGACGCATAATCACTTTTAATTCTTCAGATAAATCAAACGCTTTAATTTTTGCAGGGTTCGATAAACGGTCTAGCATGTTAGTTACACCACCATACTTAAGCGCTTCTGTGATAACTTCCCAGCCGTATTGAAGAAGCTTTGATGCATAAGCAGCGTCGATACCTTGTTCAACCATTTTGTCAAAACAAAGTAACGAACCCGTTTGCAGCATGCCACACAGAATTGTTTGCTCGCCCATAAGGTCAGATTTTACTTCAGCTACAAATGATGAAAGTAAAACGCCCGCACGGTGGCCACCAGTACCTGCTGCATACGCTTTCGCTTGAGCAAGGCCTTTACCTTCAGGGTCGTTTTCTGGGTGAACTGCGATAAGTGTAGGAACACCAAAGCCACGCTTATATTCTTCACGAACTTCTGTACCAGGGCACTTAGGTGCAACCATGATTACTGTAATATCGTCACGAACTTGCATGCCTTCTTCAACAATATTAAAACCATGTGAATAAGCAAGCGTTGCGCCTTGTTTCATTAATGGCATAACCGCTTTTACTACACTGGTGTGTTGTTTATCTGGTGTTAAGTTAAGTACTAAATCCGCATCTGGGATCAGCTCTTCGTAAGTGCCAACAACAAAACCATTGTCTGTTGCATTGATATAAGATTGACGTTTTTCAGCAATTGCTGACTCACGTAATGCGTAAGATACATCAAGACCCGAATCACGTAAGTTTAAGCCTTGGTTAAGGCCTTGCGCACCACAGCCAACGACAACCAGTTTCTTACCAACCAACGCATCAACACCATCGCTGAATTCTGATGGATCCATAAATTCACATTGCGCTAGCTGCGCAAGCTGCTCGCGTAACGGTAAGCTGTTAAAATAATTCGTTGCCATGTCTAATTCCTAATAATAAATAATGCGCTGCGTCTTGCAGCATTGATTTAACCTTAAAAGAAATTATTAATTGCGTAAAATGATATATTTGAATTATTGTATTACAAAAAATGAAATAAAGGTTTGTCGTGGATATTAAACGCCTACAATTGTTTTTGGTGCTTGCAGAGCAATTACACTTTACTAAAGCAAGCGAGCTGGCAAATGTCAGTGCACCAACACTTAGCCGGAATATAAAACAATTGGAAGATGAAGTAGGGGCGATACTATTTAATCGCAATAAACGCAGTGTTTCGCTCACTAAACAAGGCGAAGCTTTTTTACGTTATGCCCGCACAACAATTACTGAATGGCAAATGTTTCGTTCATCGTTAAATGAAGCTGGTGAGGCACTTTCAGGTGAAGTGCAACTGTTTAGCTCTGTTACCGCAACTTACAGTTTTTTATATGATTTATTAAAAAAGGTGAGGTTGGCCCACCCACATATAGAAGTGAAACTAAATACAGGCGATCCTGCGCTTGCAATTGAGCGTGTGATGAAGGGGTTTGAAGATATGGCCATTGCTGCAAGGCCGGATAAATTGCATGAAAGCTTGGCATTTTATTCGCTTGGCTCATCGCCACTTGTTTTTATTGCGCCGAATGATGATGGGCCACTGGGTGCGATGATCAATGAGGCAATAAATAATCGTTCTGAAATACCATGGCAAAAACTACCCTTTATCGTGCCTGATCAGGGACTAAGCCGAAAGCGCTTAGCCGATTGGTGGCATAAAAATGGCATTAATCCACTTATATACTCTAAGGTAGCAGGTAACGAAGCTGCAGTTTCAATGGTTAGTTTAGGTTTTGGTGTGGCACTTATTCCAAAAGTTGTTGTCGATAATAGTCCTATTAAGGATAAAGTGCAGATTTTAGCAATGCCCGATCCTGTGCCTGCATTTGATGTTGGCCTAGTTACAAAAAAAGCACATTTACAGCAGCCAATCATGAATGCTATATGGCAATTGCTTAAATAACTAGGAAAAAAGAATTACTAATTGGCTGATTTTTATTCCGACGTGTAAGTAATTGTAATTTTTGTTGCAGGATTTGTTTTGATTGGTAAAGTGCGCGTGTTTTCTCGGAGAATTTTAAATATTGAAGCATCTCTTTTGCATATTTATATTGTTCTTTTGCCTAGCTACTAGTGCTAAGCAAATAGATGAAGCGATAGAACAAGGCGAACTGCGCCTTGGTTTAGCGTTAGGTCTTGGAACAATTTCAAATCCGCTAAATGAGGGGGATAACTTTCCATTAATTGCGATTCCAGATATTGCATATTATGGCGAGCGCTTTTATTTTGACAACGGCCAGTTAGGTCTTACTTTGGTGGATGAAAAACACCATGTGATTAGTCTTATCTCCGAATTAAACCCAGAAAATCGCTTTTTCGTTACTTGGCACCCTGCCAACGTATTTATTGTTAGAAACGCTTACACGGAACCAGCAACACGCGACAGGATATCCATTTCTGAGATAAATCGCCCAAATTGGGCACTGGATGGTGGATTGAATTATCAATATATCGCAGATTCATGGCGTTTCTCCGCCGATGTTTTGCATGATATTAGTGGAGTTCATTTTGGTTATCGAGTAGCGCTGAGCTTGGCCAAGGGTTGGCAATTTGGTTCTGGGGTTCTCAGTGTGCGTTTGGGGCTCGATTATTTATCTCACAAACTCGCAGATTATTATTATGGTATTCAGGCCGACGATAATGTCGGGCAAACCTTTGAGCAGGATGCTGCCGTATTACCGCACGTTGAAGTTAGTTGGCAAATGCCTATCAACGAGCGTTTTGGTTTGCTGGCTAAAATTAAATACCACAACCTTGGTTCTTTAAGTGATAGTCCTTTATTTTCGAGTGATGAAAGCGTGACAATATTTACAGGGGTGACCCATGTTTTTTAGATATTGTTTGCTTTTAGTTATATGTGTTTTAACCAGTTTTAATGCTACTGCAAATAAAAGTACTCAGTTTCAGCTGACACCTGCAGTTTGTATGGTGCAAAACAGTGATGATGTGTGCCAAATTGAAGTCAATTTTGTGTGGCAAACAGAAACATCACAAGACGTGTGTATTTTACGTGATCAAACACCGTTAAAATGTTGGCAAAGTGCTATTAATGGTAATTTTAGTTATAAAGCGGACGTTCAGTTTGGCACTGTATACTCCTTAGTGAATCGCAAAAGCGGTGAACAAATTGCTACAGCCAAAATTAAAGTGCAAAGTAGTAATACAAAGTCCCAGCGTAGAAGATTACGCACCCCGTGGAGCTTTTTCTAGGAGATACACATGGCACACATTTTATTAGTGGAAGACGATTTAGCACTGCAACAATTAACCAAAGATTACCTTGAGCACAATGGTATGACGGTTGATGTATTAAGTAATGGTGCTGAAGTGATGGCCGCGCTTGAGGCAAATATGCCTGATTTAATGATTTTGGATGTGATGTTACCAGGTAAAGACGGCTTTAGTGTGTGTCGTGAAGTACGAGACCGTTACCAATTACCGATTCTGATGCTTACTGCAAAAGGTGAAGATTTTGATCAAGTAATTGGCCTTGAATTAGGGGCTGATGATTATGTCATTAAGCCTGCTGAACCACGTGTGTTATTAGCACGTATTTCCGCATTATTACGCCGTGGTGCTGTTGAAAAAAGTTCAGAAGAATTGCGCTTTGGTTCGCTGACCATTGATAAAAACAGTCGCATTGTTAAGTTAATGGGCAATGAAGTAAGTTTAACGTCGCACGAGTTTGAATTACTCTGGTTATTATCTAATAGTGCAGGTGAAGTATTGAGTCGTGATTTTGTGCACGAAAAAATGATTGGCCGTGAGTATGATGGACTCGATAGAACGGTTGATGTGCGTGTTTCGCGTTTACGTAAGAAGTTAGGCGATAATAGTGACAAACCTTACCGCATTAAAACAGTTTGGGGTCAAGGTTATTTGTTTGTGTCAGATGCTTGGGGTTAGTAATAACTCTTTAGGAGATTAGATGGGCAAGTTATTCCTTAGCCTCTATGCCTATATTATCGTTTCAATCTTTATTTTAAGTGGCGCGCTCGAAAAGTTATGGCCTGAGCCTAATGGCATCGAAGCGTTGCCACTCGCACCGCAAGTTAGTGAATCGATTTCAGCTTTAGCTGTCACGCCTAACGGCATTAATAAGCTGAAGCATATTTATCAGCATCAAATTATTCCTGCCGACCAAATTGCCTTTTTACCAGAGCAATCATCCCGTTTACAACAAGGGCAGGCTATTCCTGTTTTTGATGGCCCAAAACAAGTCATTTGGTATCTGCAATTCGATAACTCACAACTCTTAAAAATCGGCCCCTACCGCTTTGACAGCAATAGTTACGACTCTATTTGGCCATTTATTATTATGCTGATGGTAATAGGCCTGCCTGTTGCGGCATGGAGTTATTGGTTATGGCGCGATTTCAATCAGTTAGAGCGTGCTTGTCATGATATTAATGCCCCTGAAGATCTTCAGCTCAGTAGTGATGATAAATCGGCACTACTACCAATAAAACAAACCTTGATGGCTATGAAAGAGCGTATCAAACATTTGCTTGATAGCCAGCGAGAGCTTACGTCATCGGTATCTCATGAATTTAGAACGCCTTTAGCGCGGCTAAAATTTGCTATTGCGATGCTAGAAGATACACAAAGCAATGAGCAGACAGCGCCATACTTAGCAAGCATGCAAGCAGATATTCAAGAATTAGATGCTTTAGTAAGTGAAATGTTGGAATTTGCTAAGCTTGAACGTGAAAAGCCAACTCTAAATTTAGAACAATATGATGTTGTAGAACAGGCAACGGTACTTGCAGAAAAGCTTGGATTTAACAGCAAAATTAAAATAAATATTGAAACAAGTTCACCACTTATTATTACTGCAGATGCACATTTCATTGGTCGTGCTATACAGAATTTTGTTGGCAACGCATTAAAATATGCTGAGCATGAAATTCGCATATCCATTTATCAGCAAGCAAGTCGTGTATTTATAAAAGTTGCTGATGATGGCGTGGGTATTGAGCAATCAGAATGGGAGCATGTATTTAAACCCTTTACCCGCCTTGATAAAAGCCGTAACAAAAAAATTAAAGGGTTTGGCCTCGGCTTAGCTATCGTGCAAAAAATTATTAATTGGCACAATGGCAAATGCTATTTAGAAAAAAGCCCTTTAGGCGGCGCTTGCTTTGTAATTGAATTGCAATTACAGTCCTAATTTAATCAAATTAATCATTCTTTGATCTGACGTCATAAATTGTTGTATTAGCATTGATACACTTATTTGCGTAAATAAAATATTAAAATAAACTAAATGATATTGATTCTCATTGGATTTGAGGTTTATAATAGCGTTAGTTTATAAATCTTCATTAATAAAAATTATTTAATAGGTCGAATAATGATTAATCTTCGTAAATCTGCATTAGCTTCTGCTGTGCTTGCTGCGGCTATTGGTTTAACTGGTTGTGGCGGTAGTGATAGTAAAGACCCAGTAACACCTGTAAATCAAGCGCCAACTGATATTCAAATTTCAACTTCAACTATTTCTGAAGATACACTAGGTGTTGTTGTTGGTGCGCTAACAGCAACTGACGATGCGACAAGCGGTCTTACTTTCTCTATTGAAGATGAGCGTTTTGAAATTGTAGGCACAGATTTAAAGCTTAAAGATGCACTTGCAGTTAACTTTGAAGAAGAACAAGAAGTTACCGTTAATGTAACCGTAACAGATGCTGGTGGCTTAACTTTCTCTAAAGCACTTACATTAACAGTAGAAGACATCGATGCAGAAAACGGTGTTAATGTTTATGAGTTTGACAGCAAACTTGCTGGTTTCAGCGGCTCATCAGTATCTTATTCAGGTCAAACTGCGCGTCATGCACTTTCAGCAGAAATTAAGCATTACATGGGCTTAATGACGGTTGAATACATCGAAACAAACGGCATTATGGCAGCAGATGTAAGAGCTAAGCTAAATGCACTTTGGGGTGATTATGCTGCGGTAGTTGATTCTTCTATTTCACACTTAGGCGATGACCTTTCATCTTATAAGCAAAAAACATTTTTTGATATTTCAGAAACAGATAAATCATTAAGTGGCAAAATTGCAGGTAACGACCCAAGTAAAATGTATAAAGTTTGGGATGATGGTCAATCATTCAAAGGTTGGTCTGACTTTGGTACTCAAGCTGCGACACCAGAAGGTCTAGTACTTCACTATTTTGATTTATTCGTAACACAAATTGAAAAAGTAAACGCAGGTGATGCATTAGTAGATGCAAACGGGGTAGCTATTTCAAAAGCGTATATCACACCTGAAGGCTTAGATTTAGTTCAGCTAGTTCAAAAGCATACACTTGGCGCATTAATGTTCTCGCAGGGGACAGATGATTATCTTGGCGAAGGTTTAGCTTCTGATAACAAGGTATCTGACAAAGGTACTAAAACGTATACAGCACTTGAGCATCAATTTGATGAAGGTTTTGGTTACTTTGGTGCATCGCGTAACTACTTAGAATATGCAGACAGTGAAATTGCTAAAAAAGCGGGCCGTGAGAACTTTCAAGGCAAAAACGATATCAATGGCGATGGTGTAATTGATTTAACTTCAGAATTTATTTGGGGTAACTCGTCTAATGCTGCTAAGCGTGACTTAGGTGCTGAAGTTGCTACAGATTTAACGGCTAAGGCAATGACACACTTTATCGCCGGTCGTAAAATGATTTCTGATAACGTTGGTAAAAATGTTGATGAATTTTCGGCAGAAGATAAAACGAAATTCGAAAATCATGTATTCCAAGCAGCATTAGCATGGGAAAAAGCAATCGCAGCAACAGTTGTTCATTATATCAATGACGTGATTGCTGATATTGAGAACATTGAAGATGGCGAATACACATCAGCAGAATTTGCAGATTACGCTAAACATTGGGGTGAAATGAAAGGCTTTGCTCTTAACTTCCAATTCAGCCCGTTCTCACCATTTGCAAACCATGCATTGAATCCTAAGAAAGATACCGTAGGTCCAACTCAGTTTGTGGAAATGCATGACTTATTCGGTGATATGCCAGTGCTTGCTGGGGCTGATGAATTTGCAAACTACAAAGCGAAATTAATCGCTGCACGTGATATCTTAGATAACGCGTATGACTTTGCTGATGCAAACTCAGAGAACTGGTAATTTAAAATAAACGTTAAATTAATTAAAAGGTTAGTGATTTAGGTCGCTAACCTTTTGCTGTATTTATTATTCGAGATTTTAGGATAATTTTATGTTGATATCCGCAAAACTTAAACCGATAGCACTTGTAACATCGCTAGTACTGACGTTAGCGGCGTGTTCAGAAGATACCTCCAGTACACAAGGACCGAACTATGGTGGTGGCACGACCGACCCTGGTAATGGCGGCGGTACAAGTTTTGACGAAAAAGCGCTTGTTGCGAACTTAGTTGATAATGTTATTACACCAACGTTTACCTCATTTAATCAACAAGCAGCTGCGAATCATGCAACGTTAAGCCAATATTGCGCCGTTGAAAAATCGGCAGCAGAGGGTGAAGCTACAGAAGATGAGCGCTTAGCTGCACTTTTAGAGGCACAAACAAGCTGGCGAGATACCACGGCACTTTGGCAACATGCTGAACTAATGCAAATGGGGCCACTTTTGGAAAACGAAGGTGAGCTGCGCAATTTAATTTATTCGTGGCCAGCTAAAAGCTTATGTGGTGTTGACCAAGATACCGCGTATTTTGAAGATGGCATGATCAACCTAGATTCAACCAGACCTTATGATATTAAAGAGCGTACAGCTACTCGCCGTGGTCTTGTAAGCCTAGAGCATTTACTATTTTCAGAACAGCTGAATCACAGCTGCTCAATTTCCAATGACGCACTTGCAGATTGGAATAACCGCAGTGACAGCGAGCGTCGCATTGCGCGTTGTGAGTTTGCAATTGAAGTTGCAAGCGACCTTGTCGATAACAGCCAAGTATTACTTGATAAATGGAATGGCGATTCAGGCTACGCCATGGCACTTAAAAATGCAGGCGAAGTTGACTCGAGTTTTGATTCAGCTCATGCTGCGGTGAATGTGATTTCTGATGCGCTGTTTTACCTTACCGAGCAAGTAAAAGATAAAAAGTTAGCTCTGCCACTGGGCTATGAAAGTAATTCGTGTGGTTTAGAAGCCTGCCCGCAAGACGTTGAATCGCCAATTGCAGCGCAATCACTCGCTAATATCCAAGCAAATCTTGCTGCTTTTGAAAAATTATTTACAGGCAATGGTATTGCGCAAGACAACACGACTGGTTTTGATGATTTTCTGATTGAAGAAGAGGGCACAGACACCAAAGATGCGATGCTTAAAGGGTTAACCGATTCTAATAAAACACTTGAATCAATTAATGGCACGTTACAACAAGCCCTAATTGATGAAAAAGCAAAAGTTGAACAAACGCATGAAAAAGTAAAAGACGTTACTGATCAACTTAAACATGACTTTATTAACAAGCTTGCGCTTGAGTTACCTAAATCTTCCGCTGGTGATAATGATTAGAGCTTTATGAATATGAAAAAAACACTATTAGCATTAGCAATTGCAAGTTATGTAACCCCAATTTTTGCCGACGATAAGAAAACCAATGATGATGACATTGAGCATATAACGATTATTAGTCATGGCAATAAATTACGAACAGAATCAGGGTCTGCAACACTGCTTTCAGAAGTGGAACTTGAAAAATACGAATACGATGATATCCACCGCATACTAGCCAAGGTACCGGGTGTGAATATTCGTGAAGAGGATGGTTATGGCCTGCGCCCTAACATTGGCTTTCGTGGTGTTACACCTGAGCGTAGTAAAAAAGTAACTATTTTAGAAGATGGTGTGTTAATTGGCCCTGCGCCATACTCAGCAGCTGCGGCTTATTACTTCCCAGTAACAACACGTATGACCGCCGTTGAAGTGTTTAAAGGCCCTGCAGCGATTAAACACGGCCCACAAACAGTGGCTGGTGCGCTAAATATGGTAACACGCCAAGTGCCATTTGAACTAACCGCAGGTCTAGATTTAGCAACGGGCGCTGATGGTTATCATAAGGCTCACGGCTTTTTTGGTACTGAAGTCGCCAAAAACGTGGGTGTGTTAGTTGAAGCAGTACGCCTTCAAGCAGATGGCTTTAAAGAAATCGATAACGGTGGCGATTCAGGTTTTAAGAAAAATGATTTCTTATTTAAAACTAAATATTTGCTTGATGGTGAACAGTTTGATCAAAGCTTTGAACTTAAGCTTTCTTATGCGGATGAAAACTCAGATGAAACCTATTTAGGTTTAACTGAGGCGGACTTTAAAGAAAATCCATATCGTCGCTATGCCGCATCACAACCTGCGAATATGGATACTGAGCACACGCAATTTATGTTTACCCATAATTTATCAAGCGATGTGTTTTCGATAACTACACGTTTGTATCGTAACGATTATGAGCGTGCTTGGCGTAAACTTGGCAAATTAACAGGCTCAAATGCGAGTTTGTCAGATATTATGACCGATCCACTCTATTACGAACGTGAATATAATGTGATTTCAGGTCAACAAAACTCTGTTGAAGCTGGCTTTAATACTATGTTCTTGGTAATGGGCACTAACGATCGCGAGTATTATTCGCAAGGGTTACAAGTTGATGCCGATTACAACTTCTCACTCTTTAATATCGATCATCAATTATCATTTGGTGTGCGTTACCACGAAGACGAAATTGAGCGTAAACATTTCGAAGAAAAATACTCAATGACGGATGGTTTTGCGCTAAGAACCGAAGAAGCGAAAAAATTTACAACACAAAATATCGAGAATACCGAAGCGCTTTCTATTTACATTGAAGACACCGTTAAGTTTGGTGACTTAACCGTATCTGTGGGTGTGCGTGGCGAAGACATGGATATGTTTTATACCGACACTGTTGATAAAGATGACTGGCAACGTAAATCAACCACCATTTGGTTACCAGGTGTCAGTGGTTTCTATCAGTTGACTGAAAATGCAGGTGTATTATTTGGTGTGCATCAAGGTTTTGTGCCGAGCAGCCCAAAACAAAACTCAGAGATTGAAGTTGAAAAGAGCGTTAATTACGAATTTGGTGGCCGCTTTAATGATGGTGCAACTAACTTTGAAATTGTTAGCTTCTTTAATGACTACAGCAATTTAAAAGAAAGCTGTTCACAATCAAGTTGTGGTGTTGATGAGGAGTTAGACCAAGAGTTTAACGGTGGTGAAGTAAATGTGTATGGTGTGGAAGCGCAATTAGCACAAAGCTATCCAATTAGTACACAATTTGATATGCCATATAGCTTTACTTACACCTACACAAAATCAGAGTTCCAAAACGATATTGATTCTGATTTTGTGCAATGGGGTAAAGTTGAAGCTGGTGACTCACTACCTTATCTACCTGATCATCAATTGAATTTTGAAATTGGCCTTGCCGCAAACAATTGGGAAACCAACCTTAATTTCAAATACGTAAGTGAGATGAAGGAAGTTGCTGGTGAAGTGATTGGTGCACCAGCGGGAGCCAATACGCTTGAGGGTGTAAAAACCGATACCAGCTTGATTGTTGACCTTTCAGCGAGTTACGATCTTGGTCAATATGGTCGCATCTATGGTAAGATTGATAACCTGACTGATGAAGCATATATTGTCAGCCGTCGCCCGTATGGTGCAAGACCAAGTAAACCAAGACAGTTTGTTATTGGTTATAAATACCAATTCTAATTCTTTGGTATTGTGATTAAGGGGCATTTTGCCCCTTTTTTGTAGGAACTGATGTGTTAGAGATATTTTCTAAAAGTTTAAGTGAACTACCGAGTTACTTCACCGATGCTAATAAACGCATTTTTTATATATATTTATTAAGTGCGGTGGTTTTGGCATTACCCGTTTATTTTGCAGCGGTAAGTCAGCGCTCGCCAATTGGTTTTATCAATTTTCTCTTTCCTAAGTCGGTATGGCTTGCAAAAAGCGCTAAACAAGATTACGCCTTATGGGTGGTGAATAAGCTGTTAAAAGCGTTATTGTTTGGCCCAATTGTATTGACCATGGCACCCATTGCCATTGCATTAAGCGATGTTTTAGAGTTTTTATTTGGCCATATCGAACCAATAACATTAGCAAAGTGGAAAATCATTACCTTCTTTACATTTTTGCTTTTCATTGTTGATGATTTTACGCGCTTTTTACTGCATTACGCGCTGCACAAAATTCCATTTTTGTGGGAATTTCATAAAGTGCATCACAGTGCCAAAGTACTTACGCCGTTTACCATTTATCGTTCACATCCAGTAGAAAGCTACTTATATGCCTGCCGTATGGCGATTGTGCAGGGCACCGCTGTGGGACTAGGGTATTACCTGTTTGCCGATGCCATTAGTATGTTTGATGTGTTAGGCGCCAATGTATTTGTGTTTTTGTTTAATTTATTTGGCTCTAATTTACGTCATTCGCATATTTGGTTATCTTGGGGTGATAAATTAGAAGGGATCTTTATTAGCCCAGCACAGCATCAAATTCATCATAGCGATAACCCAATCCATTTTGATACTAACTTAGGCTCGGCACTTGCGATTTGGGACAGATTTACCGGCACGCTAATTAAAGCCTCAGAGGTTGGTAAAATTTCAATAGGTGTGGGGCAATATGATTGTGGGCATGATTCACTTTTCGCAATTTATACAAAACCGTTTGTTGAATCTGCCAAATCATTAAAACGCAGTGCTAAAAAAGGCGTAACTAAATTACGCCTTAATAAACAAACTAAAAAAACCAGCGGCTAACGCTCGTTTTTATTTTAAGCTTTGCTTGGAATATTACCTAACACTTCAACCAGCAGGTTAAAGAAAGGCTCAACCGTATCGATTTTCACTTTTTCATCTGGCGAGTGAGGGAAGCGGATCGTTGGGCCAAATGACACCATATCCCAATGCGGATAGGCATCTTTAAATAAACCACACTCAAGGCCAGCGTGGATCACCATGATTTTAGGCAATGAGCCAAACATGCCTTGGTACGTTTCACGTAAGATATCTTTAATTTGTGAGTCGTCTTTTGGCTCCCAACCAGGATAAGCACCAGTAAAGGTTACACTTGCACCAGCAAGCGTAAACGTCGATGCAATCATATTCTGTGTATTTGTACGTGCACTATCAATCAGTGAACGAACTAAACATTTAATACTTATGTGGTTGTCTTTGGTGACGACAACACCTAAATTTGTTGAGGTTTCAACGATGCCGTCAATGCTATCACTCATGCGAATTACACCATTAACACAACCATTAATGCTGTTAATTACTGCTGCTTGAGATACTTTTGCTAGTTGCTTTTCAGGCAGTGGCGCATCGCTAACAGAGAGCTTGATATTTGGCTCTACCTTGCTCATTTCAGACAAAAATAAGCTATTAATGTTGTTTAAGGCTGCTGTTAATAGGACCTTGTCTTGTTCATTAATTACTAATGTCACCTCTGCTTCGCGAGGGATTGCATTACGAAGAGAGCCACCTTGGATGTTTGCGATTGCATAATCAATTTCAAGCAAGCTTAACATACGAACAAGTAGCTTATTGGCATTGCCACGACCAAGATGAATATCAACTCCAGAGTGGCCGCCTTTTAAGCCATTAAGCGATACATTAACAGCTGATTTAGTTGAGTCTGTCGCTTCCCACTCAACTGGTAATTCAACATTTACATCAATACCACCTGCGCAGCCCATGTAAACTTCGCCTTCGTCTTCTGAGTCGGTATTAAGTAAAATTTCGCCATCAAGCCAACCTGCTTCTAAACCAAAAGCACCCGTCATACCAGCTTCTTCGTCAATAGTGACAAGTACTTCAAGCGGACCATGTTTAATGTCTGTGCTTTGCAGCACAGCTAAACTTGCAGCAAGGCCAATACCATTGTCTGCACCTAGGGTTGTGCCGTTCGCAGTTACCCATTCGCCGTCAACGAAGGCTTCAATAGGGTCATTTACAAAATCATGTTGTTTATCGTTATTTTTTTGCGGCACCATGTCCATATGTGCTTGTAAAATAACGCCCTTGCGATTTTCCATACCTGCGGTCGCTGGTTTTTTGATGATTAAGTTACCTACCTTGTCTTCTTTAACCTCAAGGCCAAGATCAGTGGCAAATTGCTGGATCCATGCAGAAATCTTTTGTTCGTGCTTACTCGGATGAGGAATGCTGCATATTTTTTCGAAAATTTGCCACAGCGGTTGCGGTGATAATTGAGAGAGTTGCATTACAGTCTGTTCCTTATAATTACTTAAGCAATGGCATTAACACTTTTTCAAGGCCATTACGTTTCACTTCATATATTAATGCAAGTTGTTGCCCTAATTTGCCTTCGGGAAAGCCTTTTTGTTTAAACCAAACGAGGTAAGGCTCTGGTAGTTTTAAGAGTGGACAGCCAGCATATTTACCGAATGGCATTGGCTGATTGATAGCGTCTAACAACGCTTGTTTGTCTGCAAGCATACATAAAGTAGTGTTGTGAAAGTCACCACTAGTATACCCTAGTGAATCTGAGTTTTGATCTGTTTTGATGGCGTAAAGCCTTTTTCTTGTAATAAAAGATTGAGCTTTTCAACCGGTAAATGATGTTGCGGATTATGACGAAGCGCGTGGTCTTTAGGAACAGCGTGTTTGTCTAGCAATAAATTATAAAAGGTGAGCTTAGCAACATCTGCATCGAGATAACTTAGTTCGTCACTAATGTACTCAAGCAATTCAGAGGATAGTGCTTTATTCTTAGTTTTTTGATGCATAACCACGTCATTTAGGATTGGAAATTGTTACCTAAATGTTACCCCAAACAACATGGCCATGTGTTTCAAAAATGTAAACGAACGTAATCGTTACGAGTGTGAGTTACGCTTTTTCAGTCGCAGCAAATACCTTTTCTTTTACATGTTCAGCAAAGCCACTACCAGCCTCTAAATAGAAGTTAAAAGTGGTATGAACGCCCATATCTTCAAGTTCTTTTTGTTGATCAGGGTAATTGGCAATAGCTGTTACTTGGCCAGAAAAGCCAGATGCTTTTAATCGCTCCAAAGCAAATAGATTTTGCGCGTGCTTGGGCATTGCTAACATTACCATTTCTACTTCTGAGTGATTAATACGATTCCAAAAATCAGGGTCGGTAGCATCTGCCAAAATAGCAAAACGTTCTCGTTTAATATGCTTTTCAACTGTTTCAGGATTGATATCAACACCTGCGACAGAGTTAGGGTAGGTTTGCGCGATAGTTTCATAGGCACCCGTACCGACACGGCCCATGCCAAAAATAAGAATTTTGGTTTTATTCAAATTAACTGGCATCTCTTCAGCAAGGCGTTTACTCGACTCAAATTTCAGCAGGTAATTTTCTAATTTAACATACAGCTCATTCGATTTCTTATTGAGAGGCGATGCAATAATAAAGGTAATAGACACTGCAATGGCAACCACTGCGAGCCATTCACCTGTGAGCCAGCCACTTGATACCGCAAGCGCACATACAATCAAACCAAACTCACTGTAATTCGAAAGCGAAAATGCGCCAAGCAATGATGTGCGGGCACGTAAATGAAATGCATTGGTTAAAATGTAATAAAGTAAAATTTTAAATGGCAGCACAATAATCAAAATGGTGGCAACCATTAGGGCATGTAAGGTTAGCTCTGCATTTAGGCCAATTGTTAAAAAGAAGCCGACTAAGAACAGATCTTTAAAGCTTAATAAAGCCTTTGAAAGTTCACCCGCTTTTTTATGCGGCGCTAAAATCATACCAATGATCAGTGCACCTAAATCACCTTTTAAACCGGCAAATTCAAATGCATTGTAACCAACCACAAGAGCAAAGAAAAAGCCGAACAGTGGTAGTACTTCACCGTGTTTTGAACGACCAAGCATCCAATAAAACACTGGGCGAACCAGAGGTAATGCTAGCACCAATGCAATGGCCCAATAATTGGGTACTTTGCCTGTGCTTATGGCAAGGAAAACAACAGCAAAGATATCTTGCATAACTAAGATACCAATGGCCACCTTACCATGTAAGCTTGACATTTCACCGCGCTCTTCGAGTACTTTAACGGCAAAAACGGTTGATGAAAAACTCAGCGCGAACGCTAAAATTGCTGCTGATTGTGTTGTCAGTTCTGAGAACAAAGGTAGCTTTAGCCAACTAAAGCCAAGTAAGGCACCCCAAAATAATAAACTACATAACACGATATGTATGGTTGCAGGGCCCCACACCTGTGCTTTGGTTAAATTGCCAATTTTTAGTTTTAAGCCAATGCTAAAAAGTAATAGCGTAACTCCAAGATTGGCCATTTGCTCAAGCAGTTCACTGCTTTGATAGCCAGCGATATTTAAAATGAAACCAGCACATAAAAAGCCAATTAGCGGCGGTAATTTAAACTGTAAAATAACAAAGCCACAAATAAAGGCTGTAGCGTAAAACAATAATTCCATGGGGTATTTTTTTAATTCTCAATTAATTAGAGTGTAACTAAAAACAGTGTAGCGCGCTATGCATTCTCGTCCAGTCTACGTTTATAAGCCTTTAGTTGTTGATCCCACGCAAAACACCAGCTTTCGATTAACTGCGTTATATGATCTAATGAGAGTTTTTCACTACTGTTTTCAATTTGTAATCCTTGCCCGCCATGCACAGCTTTAGCAAGTAACCTATCGTTTAAACCGTTTTTGATTTTGGTTTCAAGGCGGATTTCTACGTCACGGTCGCGCCCACCAAGCGATAAGTTAACCGCAGAGATAACAGCACGGAAGGGGATTACTTCAAGGGGCGATAAATCTTCGAGCGATATTTTTACCGCAGTAATTGCAGGTTCAATCACCAATACATCTTTCCCCTTAGTGGTTGAAATAGGGAAATACTGCTAAGCAATGGTTTTCATTCGCATATCTAAATACTGTTGTATTTTCGTTGCTGATAGATAATCAATTTGTTGATGCTGCTCCAGCTGCGGGTAATAGATAACTGGCGCTAGGTATACCGCCTGTGGTTTGAATGGCGATACTTTTCGCGTCATTTCTCTTGATACCCAACGTTGATGATAACCTGTGTTGGTGTCTTTGTGGGTAGTGAGATTTTGATAGCTTGGTAAATAGCCATTTTTAATGTCTCTTGTGGTTAATGTGCAACCAACTAAAAGCAAAAAATAGCACTTATTGTGAGCAGTTTATGTAAATGCATAATCAATCTATGTATGAAAAAAAAGCGTATCATAGCAATGCTAACTTAATCCGCTCTTAACAACGTAAATTTTAACTGACAAGCATGAAAAATTATGGTTAATATGCAATATAAGTATAAAGAACAAGGTGAGTTATATGTTCAAAAAAGTTCTCGCATCTATCGGTATTGGTGCGGCAAAAGTGGATACTGTGCTACATACTGAGCATTTACAGCCAGGGCAAAAGTTTTCAGCAGAAGTTATCATCAATGCAGGTGATGTTGATCAGGATATTTCAGGGCTAGAGTTAGCTCTAATGACCAAAGTAAAAGTTGAGTCAGATGAAGGCGATTACTTTGCAGATCATGTGTTAGAAAAGTGGTCGATTGTTGATCAGCGTACATTAACACCAGGGGAAGAGTTACGCATTCCATTTGAAGCACGTCTTCATTCAGAAACACCTATTACCGAAATCTCACAAGGTATTAATCAAAGTGTTGTTTGGATTGCCACGGGTTTAAACATTGATTTTGCACTTGATGCGACAGATCGCGACCCAGTTTATGTTTACCCTAATGAAGCAGTAAAAACCTTTATGCTCGCAATGGAAAAATTGGGCTACAAACTGGTTAAAAGTGATGTTGAAAAAGGCTATTTGCGTACTGCCAATTTCAATTCAACCTCAGGCTGTTATCAGGAATTAGAATATAAACCAGCGGGTTTAAAAGTGTTTGGCCCGAAAGAAGTTGAGCTTTCTTTTGTACCTGAGGCACTTAAAACGCATGTACTTATTGAAATTGACCGTATGTTCGGCTCAGATGGTTATGTAGACCTAACAATTGAACACGACCAGGTAAATTTAAGCCAAATTTGTGATCAGCTTGAACATATTTTTGGTTAAGAGTTTAAGCATTGTAAAAAGGGGCAAGTGCCCCTTTTTTTTTTGGAAAATGGTATGACTAAATTTTACAGTAAAACCTTCAATGAATTGACCACACTTGAGTTATACACGTTATTAAAGCTAAGAGTAGACGTATTTGTGGTCGAGCAGAACTGCCCATATGAGGAACTCGATGGCTTAGACATGCACGATGAAACACGTCATATTTTAGGCTATGACAATAATGAGTTAGTGGCTTATGCACGTTGCTTAGCGCCTAAAACAAGTTATCAGAACAGTGCAGCTATTGGTCGTGTATTGGTTAAGCAATCTCATCGCGGAAAAGGTTTAGCACAAGCCGTTGTATCACTCGCGAAAGATATTTGTGCCAGTCACTTTTCAAAGTTTGGTATTGAAATTTCAGCCCAGTGTTATCTAGTGGATTTTTATTTAGCGCAAGGCTTTAAGGTAGAAGGTGAGCAGTACCTTGAAGATGGCATACCGCATATTCATATGATTGCTAATTAGTTGTATAGAAAAGACAAAAAAGCCGATGTTATGCATCGGCTTTTTTCATTTTGATTAAGTAAACGAGTGAATAAACACAGCGGCAATAGCAAGTGGGCATACAAATTTCGTATACCAAGGCCAGATTTTCCAAAACAATGTTGATTCAACTTGCTCGTTGCCTTGCTTTATTTCTTCAATCAGCGAATTACGCTGCCAAATCCAACCTGCAAAAACACAGCAAAGCATAGCAATAATTGGCTGACCATATTCCGTTGCCAGTGTAGCAACAAAATCAAGCATGGTGTCTATGTTAAAAATAATCACAAAACTAATCGCCAGAATACCAATACCAGTCCACGTAGTGGCTGTTTTACGTTCAATATTGTGGCGTTCTACTAAGTACGAAACAGGGCCTTCCAGCATAGAAATTGACGAGGTAAGTGCGGCAATTGACATTAAAATAAAGAAAGCTAAGCTGACAAATACACCTAGCTGACCCATTGAATCAAATAGGCTTGGTAATACTTGGAATACAAGTGTAGGGCCTGCCAATAAACTGCCATCTTCAGCGAAAATTTGTACCCCTTGCTCTAGTGCAACGTACATAGCGGGAATAACTAAAAGACCGGCTAAAAAGGCAATAGAGACATCAATAAAGGTTACTTGCGCGCCAATTGTCACCATATTTTCTTTTTTAGAAATATATGAGCCATAAATCACCATTACACTCGTACCAAGTGACAATGAGAAGAATGCTTGGCCTAGCGCGCTTATTAATAAATCAGGATCAAGCACACGAGATATATCAGGATTTAGATAGGCTTGTAAGCCTTTATCTGCACCGTCGAGTGTTAAAACGTAAATGATCAGTAGTATAAGCAGGCCAATCATCGCTGGCATTAAGCGTTTTGACCACTTCTCGATACCATCTTCAACACCGTTGCGGATAATAATCACGGTTAAAAACATAAACACGGCACAGAAAAAGATATTGCGCGCAATACTGTCGCTAACAGCCCATTCAGCTACGCTCGTTGCACCAATGATTGATGCACCTGATTCAACAGCGTAAGAGGTCATCCAGCCAGCTAAAATGCCATAGAAACTTAAAATTAATGCAGCACACACAATCCCGCCAAAACCAACTATAAAAGCAAAGCGTTTTTGTATTTGGCTACGTGATATTTTTTCTAATGAAGTAACAGCGTTTGCTTGACCATAACGGCCAATTAAAATTTCTGCCATAAAAGCAGGGTAGGCTAAACAAAACGCTAAAATTAAATAGACTAAAACAAATGCAGCACCGCCATTCGTTGCTGTTTGTGTCGGGAATCCCCAGATGTTGCCAAGACCAACAGCACTCCCGGCTGCAGCCATAATAAAACCTAGTCGAGAGGTAAACTCTCCACGTGAAGCACCCATATATTTTTCTCGTTATTAATTTGCCGCCCAATCTACTGTAAATTGAAATAAATTAATAGAGTGAGTTTGCTTGATTTAGATCAATTGATTTAAAAAATTGTAAACACAGAGTTAGCATTTTAAATCAGTTAAAAAGCAGTAAGCTCTTCGATTGTTATGAAAACACTTACCAAGTGCCTGTTTTATTCTTCAAATGACAACGATGGGGTAGGCGTAAAGTAAACTTTGCACCACCAAGTTCTTTCGAACGAGCGACTTTAATATCACCAAAATGCCATGCAATTACTTTCGCTACGATAGCAAGCCCAAGGCCATAGTTTTTAGCGGCGCGATTTCGATGGTTTTCTTGCTGAAAAAATGGCTTCAAAACATTATCGAGATTGGCGTCATCAATACCTGGGCCATCATCTTCAATTTCGATAAAGGTATCTGCATGGGTTTGTGTTGTACTGATGATAATCTTAGTTTTTGCAAAATCGGTTGCATTAATTAATAAGTTAACGATTGCACGCGCAAGCCAATGGGGGTCAACGTAAAGCGCTTGGTTTTCAGTTTTTATTTCTAACTCAATTCCTTGCGAATTGAGCTTATGCTCCACTTGGTAAAAGCAGTTTTCGAATAGCTCTGAACTTGAAATCGAGGTTGGCGATATTTGATAAGATTTTTGCTCAAGGGTGGCATATTCTAAATAACTATTTAGCATGCATTCCATTTGATCTAAATCGCTTTCCATTCGTGCTAAATAATGTTTAATTTTGCTCGGATCTTGGCTATCAATGGCAGCATCTAAGCCAAAGCGCAAACAGGCAAGGGGCGTGCGAATATCGTGCGACATGCTTGACGCTAACAATTGGTTTTCTTCAATCAATTGCTGAATTTGATCGGCCATACGGTTATAGCTGGTCTCTAGTTCGCGTATGTAACTGAGGCCAGTTAAATTAATTCTGGCGTCCAAATTACCATTGGCAAATTGCGCGGTTGCCTTGTTTAATAAACTCAGCCTTTTAGTCAGGGGCGCTAGCCACCACCACATAAAAATGCAAATGCCGAGGTAAAAGCCTACAGTTAAAAATAAATCGGTGCGGTTTGTTGGCATCGGGGGCTTTTCAACACGTAGTTGAATATGGTGATCAGCTAAGGCTTCACTAGTTTGAATTAAATAAAAGCCTAACTCATCTTCTAAGGTTATGCCGCCTGGGATAAGCAGCTGTGAGTGAAGTTCAATAGGTAAGGCTAGTTCGGCATTATTGTGATAACTTAAACTAAATTGGCTTGCCGCTGCAAAGTGCGTTAACCAAGCTTGATGTTCTTCAGCAGGGTGTAGGCTTATTTCTGACACAACCCCTGCGAGAATCTGCTTTTCAACTTTAAAGTTATCTTGATTACTCGGCGGTGCACTCAAAGAATCTATCAGCCAACCAAGGATAAAGGATGAAATTAACGCACCTGTGATCAGGCTGATATACAGTTTTTTCATTATTTACCAAGCTTGACTGACAAATAAGTAGCCTTTGCCCCAGATTGTTTTAATCTTGCTTGGACTTTGTGGGTCATCACCAATTTTTTTGCGAAGAGCAGAAATAAGCACATCGACACTTCGGTCTAAGCCATCGTATTCACGGCCTTTTGTTGCCAAAAACACGCTGTCTCGGTCGAGAATTTGATCGGCATTTGATGCTAAGAAATACAATAATGAATACTCTGCGTTGGAAAGCGCTAGTTTTTGCTTATCCATAAATACATCGCGTGAAAGCGTATCAATTTGCAAGCTGCCAATGTTTATTTCATCGCTACTGTTATCGCTTGAGCCTGACTTTTCCCGAAGTACAGCATTGATTCGAGCAAGCAATACGCGCGGGCGAACAGGTTTAATAACGTAATCGCTAGCGCCTACTTCAAGACCGAGGACTTCATCAATTTCATCGCCTTTGGCAGTCATCATAATTATTGGCTGGTGATAAAATACGCGTAAGTCGCGACATACACTCATGCCATCTTTACCTGGTAGCATTAAATCGAGCAAAACCAAATCGGGGTTATGCTTTTTAACCGCTTGCACCGCTTCATCACCCCGTTGGCACAAGGCGACATCAAATCCTTGTTCAACAAGGTATTCACTTACCCATTGAGCAAGGGACGTGTCGTCTTCAACTAAGAGTATTTTTTTTGCAATATCCATTAAAACAGTCTCCATCGACGTTTTTTTCGTTTATTTGTGTAAACCCAATTTACTTTCATTTCTACTTGATTGCTTACTTGGCCTGAACCAATTTCAATCAGTTCATAGCGTTTTGCATCAGGTGAGTTAAATTCGCTTTCTAATTCACCAAATGTACTATTATACCAACAGCGGATTAATTTTTGGTCGCTGACTGTGCGAATACAATAATCACCACGAATAGGTGCATGCCACTGAAATTTTATTTTTGTGTAGCAGTGTTTACCTTGCCTTAGAGCAACACATTTTTCTGGGAAAATTGCGAGCTCAGGAACAGTAAAAGGGCTGTTAACCAGTTTTTCAGTATCGGCAAAACTAGTATTGGTAAACACTAAAAGTGCTATCAGCTTTAGCTTAATTAAAACGAATTTCCGGTTAAAATACATAGCGAATGCCAACCTTAGCTCTATGCACTAAACTGTTGCTAATAAGCGGGCTGTCGCTTATTTCTTTGGAATACCATGAGGATAGCCAGCCACCTAAAAATACCCAATTTTCGCTAATAGGGTATTCAGCATGAAATTCAAATGTCACACTGTAAGCAATACTCGGGTCGTAAACAGGGCGAACATTTTCAATTGCTTCACTAGCATCCACACCAAAGTAGTATCCGGTAAATTCTGATGAATAGATATTAAGCCCAGAGCCAACTCTGAATTCCCAATTTCGGTAATCTTGTATGGTGCTAATAAAGCCACTCGCCCAAAGACTTTTGTGCGCGCCGGAAATATCTTGTAGTAATTCAAAAGAGACTTGGTGGGTTTTTTCTTTACGGGTAAGGCGAAGCCCTGCGTTAAAATCGTCTTCACGTTCTTTAATGCCGCGTAACTCGTACACTGAATCTTCATCATAGAAGGTGCCTGTTTCATCAAAGCCTTCGTGCGCATTAATTGCAAATAAATCTAAACTCCAGTCATATTTGTCAACTAAATTGTAACCAATGGTCAAGCCACCCGAGAGCTGTGAATTATCGACATCGAAATAAAATTTATCGTAATTAATGGCTACATTGATATTGAGTTCGAGTCCATCTTGATAATCAATACCATGTAGGTAATGTTTATCGATGTAGTAACCTGCACCAAAACTCCAATCCCAGGTAAAGCCATCGCTGGTTTCAAGTGTGTTGTCGGCATAAAGGCGATTACTCGCGAGGCTAGACGCTGAAACGAATATACATAGTGAAATTAGTGTCGTTATGAGTTTGTTCATTAGATTATTGTTTTACTAACAGGAGTTACGTACTGATTACTAAAATACGTATTATATGTGTAAATGTGTAGTTCACCTGTAAAAAAATGTATTAGCTAGTAGCAATTAGAATAATTTAATAATTTTTTTCAGCATCGTTGCGAGATGCTTGTTAAACTATGTGCGTATTTATTCCGAGAATAGCGATATATGCGGTTTTTGTTTTTCTCATTTTTGTTGAGTTTTAATTTCTTTATCTCTGCCGATAGTCTTGATAATGCTGGGCAAGTTCTTGAGTTCGATCGTTTTGTGCAAAGCTATAAGAAATCCATGGTGGCCAAATTACGGAAAAAAGGCATTCCAGGTGCAGCCCTTTCTGTTGTTAAAGTTGATGGTGGTGAATTTGCGTATGGCTATGGTAAAACTAAACGTGTTGGTGGTAAACCAGTCGATAATAATACGCGCTTTCGTTTAGCGTCTGTATCAAAAACATTTGCAGGTTCATTGGCCGCAAAACTTGCCACTGAGGGTCTGTTAAAGCTTGATGATACTGTGAATAAGTATCTGCCAGATTTTCATTTTCACAGTCGTGATAAGAAACTGCGTGTTTCACACTTATTGAGTCATAGCAGTGGTCTTGTGCCAAATGCCTACGACAACTTGATTGAATCTCGTATGTCTTATGACAAGATCAAAAGCAAGTTAGCTGAGGTGGAACCGATTTGTTCACCAGGAAGGTGCTATGGTTACCAAAATGTTATGTTCAGTTTAATTGGTGATGTAATTGAACAATCAACCCGTATGGATTATGACACTTGGCTTAGTGAGTTTTTATTTAAGCCATTGAACATGAAAAATGCCAGTTTAGGTTTAAGCAAAATGACTAAAGATGATAACTATGCCCATCCTCATGTCAGAGCGAGAAAGCGCTGGTACACTACAAAATTGAAACCTAATTATTATAAAGTAGCACCTGCTGCTGGCGTGAATGCGAGTGCCAGTGATATGGTGCAATGGCTAAAAGCACAATTAGGGGAATATCCAAGTGTGTTATCAAAGGAATCTTTAGTACTTCAAACAACACCCCAAATAAATACCAAAAAAGAATTAAAGCGCAGGGTTTGGCGTTCAAACCTTAAAGAGGCGCAGTATGGTTTGGGTTGGCGAATTTATGACTACAAAGGTGAGACCATTTATTACCACAGTGGTTGGGTGCAAGGTTATAGGGCGGATCTGTTAGTGATCCCGAGATTAGAATTGGGGTTTAGCTTAATGATTAATGCAGAAGCGGGCATTTTAAATGAATTAACAACTGATTTTCTGGATATGACATTAAAGCAATATAATAAAAAACGCGCTTAAAGCGCGTTTTTTATTAGGTTGATATTTGTATTGAATTAACCTTTTGGTAATTGGATCTTTTTATCTTCGCTTTGTTTATATAGCACGATAATGTGGCCAATTGTTTGTAACTTGATAGCACCTGTTTCACGCACGATTGCTTCAAAAATAAGTGCTTTAGTCTCACGATCACTTGTAGGAACTTTCACCTTAATTAATTCGTGAATTTCAAGCGCGTTTTCAATTTCGAGAAGTACACCCTCAGTTAAGCCATTTGCACCTAAAAGAACAACAGGGTTTAACGCGTGTGCTTCGCCTTTTAAAAACTGCTTTTGTTTGTTTGATAACTTCAT
>NZ_JBFKMX010000014.1:0-49416 GCF_041629635.1 Pseudoalteromonas sp.
ACTGTACACACTAGACACTTAGCATACACTCCATTTGGATCGTTAAATTGCTCTAAGCTAGATACTTGCTGTTTAATGCCTTGTGCAGTTTGCATAATGCTGTTTTTAACAGGCGCGTAATCGTCTTTGGCAAAATAAGCGGTAATAAATGTTGCAGCTTGTGATTCGCCAAAGATTTTTTGCATTAGCATTTCTTGCTCGGTAAGTTTATGCTCAATGGTAATAACGTCATACATTGAAAGGCTAGCAAGCTCTGCAGCACGTTCAATTGCATCTTGTTTAGTACCAAGTGCATCAACTAGGCCAAGCTCTTTAGCTTTAGTACCAATCCAAACACGGCCTTGTGCAACATTATCTACGTCTTCTTTTTTCATGCCACGGGCTTCTGCAACTACGGTTAAGAAACGGTCATAAGCACTTTCAACTGACATTTGAATAACTTCACCAAGCTTAGGCTCTAGCGGCCGTAACATAGAAAATGAAGCCATATCCGTTGTAGCAACACCGTCAGAGTAAATACCTAATTTTGCAAGGGTATTTTCAAATGTCATTAACGTACCAAATACGCCAATAGAACCTGTGATGGTGCTTGGTGCTGCCCAAATTTCGTTTGCATTCGCTGCAATCCAGTAACCACCTGATGCTGCAACTGAACTCATAGAAGCAATAACAGGCTTACCTGCATCTTTAAGTGCAAGCACTTCGGCACGAATAATTTCAGAAGCAAACATACTGCCACCGCCTGAATCAATACGAAGTACTACCGCTTTTACTTTGTCGTTTAAGCGAGCACGGCGAAGAAGTTCAGCAGTAGAGTCACCACCAATTTCACCTGCTTTACGCTCACCATCTACGATATTGCCTTTTGCTACAATTACAGCAACTTTATCGGTAATTGGGTTTTCCATAGGGAATGGTGGTTTTAACGTTTTGAGGTAATGACTAAACGAAATTTGTTTAAATGACTTACCTGATTCGTTTTTACCAACTTCTGCAATGAGTTTTTGACGTAATTCTTCTTTGCTTGCAAGTGAATCAACCCATTTATATTGCAGCGCATACTGACCTGAATGACCATTCACGTTGGCAAACTTTTCTTTGTATGTTGCCATGTCTTCAGCAAAATTAGTTACTTCAAAACCTCGGTGAGCTGCAACGTCTGTTTTATATTCCTGCCAAAGTGCGTCTAACCATGCTTTATTTGCTTCTTTTGCAGCATCTGACATGTTGCTTCGAATTAGCGGTTCTACAGCTGACTTAAACGTACCTACACGGAAAATATGCTGCGAGATATTTAGCTTATCGATAGCTTCTTTGAAATAAAGTGGGTAGGTGGCATAACCCGAAATATCAACAGCGCCGTATGGGTGCATTAAAATTTCATCGGCCTTACTAGCGATGTAGTATTGTGCCTGAGTGTAGTAATCACCGTAGGCATACACTTTTTTGCCGCTTTCTTTAAACTTATCAAGCTGGGCAGCAATTGCTTTCAACTTGTTAAGGTGTGCGCCTTGCATTTTTTGCAGATCAAGTAACAACAGCTTAATTTTCTTATCTTTTGCTGCGTACTTAATTGTCATTAAAATATCATCAAGTAGCACTTCAGGTGGCTCATCGCTTGAACCCATCGAATCGTTTAACGCTGCTTCAACTGGGTCAATATATGTTTTTTCCTCAACGATATTGCCTGCAATTGAAAGCACTAGAGCAGAATCTTGCTCAACGATAATTTCATCCCCTGAACTTAGAATTGACACAAAAAGTGCAATTAAAATAAAGAAAAATATAATATTTAATACGAGGCGTCTTGAAAAATTAAGAAAATTCCAAAAGCCTACGATAGCCTTTTTAACCAAAATCTTATCCTATCTATAGATTTATCATCTATTACCATCTTAACTTACTTTTTAGTCAAACTTAAATGAAAAACGTAACGAAGTGTTTAGCAAAAAAGTTTAGTTAAAACATTATAGTTAGTGAGTATATTGAGAGATCACTTTGGACAAGCTTGAGTTAACTGGTTAAACCAGTTAAAGTGCTTGAGGTATGACCAGTAGAGTAAGTAGCAAGTATGTTAGAACAAGAATTAAAACTGAAAAACAATTCACTGCGAAATCGCCTTGTAATGGGTTCAATGCACACTGGCCTTGAAGAAGGTTTGTGGAATGTTAAGCGCTTAAAAGCGTTTTACGAAGCGCGCGCAAAAGGAGGCGTAGGCCTTATTATTACCGGGGGCTTTAGCCCAAACTTGGTTGGGAAATTAACCCCAATCTCATCATCATTTAATACATTTTTAGATGTTCTTAAACATCGCCCTGTGACTAAAGCGGTACATGAGCACGGCGGCAAGATTTGTTTGCAGCTGCTTCATGCAGGGCGCTATGCATATCATCCATTTAATCAGGCGCCAAGTGCAATTAAGGCACCAATCAATCCTTACAAGCCGAAGGAAATGTCCCTTAGCAATATAAAAAGCACCATAAAATCATTTGCAAAATCAGCCAGGCTTGCAGAGCGTGCAGGTTATGATGGTGTTGAAATAATGGGCTCGGAAGGTTATTTAATTAACGAGTTTATGGCGCCTCGCACTAATAAACGTACTGATGAATATGGTGGTTCAAACGAAAATCGCATGCGCCTGGCAAAAGAAATAGTTGAAGCCGTGCGTCGTGAAGTAAGTGATAAGTTTATTATTGTTTTCCGCATCTCTGTGATGGATTTAGTGGAAGATGGTTCGAATCAAGAAGAAGTGATTGAACAAGCAAAAGTGTTAGAAAAAGCGGGTGTTGATATTTTTAACACAGGTATTGGTTGGCATGAAGCGCGTGTACCAACAATTGCAAGCATGGTACCACAAGGGGCTTTTGTTGAGGCAACCGAATTACTTAAACAACATGTTTCAGTGCCATGTGTTGCGGTAAACCGTATCAATACACCAGCACTTGCCAATTCAATTTTAAACAATAATTCAGCAGATTTAATTTCTATGGCGAGACCATTACTTGCTGATCCTGACTTTTTTAATAAATATGTTGAAAATAAAAGCGACAACATTAACGTGTGTATTGCCTGTAATCAAGGGTGCTTAGATAACGTTTTTAAAGGTAAGCGAGCCACTTGTTTAGTTAATCCACGTGCAGGTTTTGAATTAGACTATTCATTAGAGCCAACAACTAAGCCTAAAAATGTATTGGTTGTAGGTGGTGGACCGGCAGGTATGGCAGCAAGTTGTTATTTAGCTGAAAAAGGCCATAAGGTAACGCTTATTGAGCGCTCTAAAGGGTTGGGTGGTCAGTTTAATTTAGCAATGCGTGTACCAGGTAAAGAAGACTTTAATTACACGCTTGATTACTTTAAATCAGAGCTCGCTAAGTTAAATGTGAATGTCCAGCTTCAAACATCATTCGAAAATAGCATGTTTGAGCAATATGATAATGTTGTTTTTGCAACAGGGGTTCGCCCTCGAGAAGCGTCATTTGAGTTAAAAGATGGTCGCACATTACTTGCTTATGATGAAGTTATTCGTGGTGAAGTTGAAATTGGTAAGGACGTCGTTATTTTAGGTGCCGGTGGCATCGGTTTTGATATGGTGGCGTTTTTAGCTGAAAAAGCAAATAAGTCGGTTGATGAATTTAAGCAGCAGTGGGCAATTAATGTTGAACAAACACCGCATGAAATCCCACATAACATCACCATGTTAAAACGTAGCCCAGGCCGTTTTGGTAGTGATCTTGGTAAAACTACGGGGTGGATCCATCGCGCTGTTGCTAAACAGCAAAATGTTAAGCAAATCAGTGGTTGTAATTACATTGAGCTAAATAAAGACGGCTTAGTAATTGAAATTGGTGGTGAAAAACAAACAATTCCTTGTGACTCTGTAATTACGTGTATCGGTCAGGTTTCCAATACAGATACCTTTGATAAAGAGCTAGAAAATGGCAAGTATGCATCTAAAATTGATGTGATCGGTGGTGCAAAATTGGCTTCTGCAATTGATGCAAAACGTGCCATTTTTGAAGCCTTACAGGTAGCACGCAAAATATAGTGAATAATTAACAGTGTTTTACCGGTCTTTAATGTATTCCTAAAACTTAGAGGTCGGTATGACGCTACTTAATTTTTATCAAACATTCCTTTCTAAAAGCCAAAATTTATCTGGTTTACCACCATTACTATTTCGCTTAATACTTGCGCCAATAATGATTATTGCTGGTTACAGTAAACTTGGCTTAAGCGAAAACCCAGAAACATTCCTACAAGCTATTTCAGCATTACCAAGTATTGTTTCTTGGTTTGGCAATGCAGAGTGGGGGCTAGGTTTACCATTTCCATCATTACTTGCATTTTTAGCAGCTTGGACTGAATTTCTAGGTGGATGGTTACTATTTCTTGGTCTTTTTACCCGTATTGTTTCAATCCCGTTAGCGTTTACCATGTTTGTAGCAATAACAACGGTACATTTAGAAAATGGCTGGTTTTCTGTTACACCAACAAATAGTGAAACAAGTGCCGCAAAAGTACTTGATTGGCTAAATGTACCTGGCGCAAAGGCTAGTTTAGAAAACTCTAAGCAAGCATCCGAACGTTTAAATAAAATGCGTGAAATTCTAGAAGAAAATGGCTACACGGAATATCTCTATGAAACTGGTAAACCGGTAATTCTAAATAATGGCATTGAATTTGGCTTTATATATTTTGCAATGTTGCTTAGTTTGTTTTTTACAGGTGGCGGCAGGTTGTTCAGTATAGATTATTGGCTTTCACAAAGCTTTTTCACACAAAATCACGTTAAATAAAATTACTTGGTCATTTTGGCTCAGAACTTATTTATAATTATACCCAAGCCACCTGAAGATGCATGTTTCAGAGCTATCACAGCGCTTTCAAGTCAAGGCGTGTTAATGAAGGAATGTAGGTACCTTTCAAATTAACACAACGTAGGATTGAATGTGCTGTGAAGCTCCTAAAGGGCAAGGTTAAAAAGCATGTATACCGTGTTGGCCTACAAGGATGTAGGGTAAGGTGACAATGCAGGAGCACATTGTCTTTATTGATTTTGAAAAGGGAACACCATTCCCTGCAATCAATGCCTTGTCTAAATGCTTTTTATTTCTTGCTGAAATAAAGCATCTTCAGGTGACTTGGGTATAAAACACCTAATTGAGAAGAGCGTTAAGCTCTTTTCTTTTCACTGTAGTTTGTTAAGCTTGGCAAAAAACTAACATGTCAGCTTAATGAACGCATTAGAACTCTTATTAGAACGTCAATCAGACAGCAAACTTACTACACCTGGGCCAACACCTGAACAACTCGAAATTATTAAACAAGCGGCGTTACGCGTACCAGATCATGCTGCTTTAAAACCATGGCAATTTATCCTGGTTGAAGGCGATGCTCGTGAAAAATTAGGCGAAATTTATTACCAAGCAGCGCTTAACAATAATGCCGATGAAAAAACACTAGAACGTGCCAAAGAGTTACCGCTACGTGCACCTTTAATCATCATTTGTATTGCGAAATACAAGCCACATGCAAAAGTACCGCGTATTGAACAAGTGCAATCTGCCGGATGTGCCGTGATGGCGATGCAACAAGCCGCTTTTGCGCAAGGATTAGCAGGTGTTTGGCGTACTGGAAGTTATGCGCAAGACGAATATGTGAAACAAGCCCTTAATCTTTCAACCGATGATGAACTTGTTGGCTTTTTATATCTTGGTAGCAAAGTAAACGATATAAAGAAATCGCGCAATATTGATGCTTCTGACTTTTTTACATATTTGTAGGTGAATAATGTTAGGTCCGATCACAACTGGAATTGATGATAAGTTTCTTAGCCAAGAAGAGTGTGAAGTATTAAATCATCCGCTTATTAATGGGGTTATTTTATTTTCACGAAATTACGAAGACCGAGATCAGCTTCTGGCGCTGACTAATAGTATAAGAGCGATTAATCCGAAGCTGTTGGTGTCTGTTGATCATGAAGGTGGCCGAGTACAGCGCTTTCGTGATGGGTTTAGTCAACTCCCTAGTATGTCTGATGCGTTTCAACTTGAAAATGCGAATGAAAAACTACATGATATTGGTTGGACTTTAGCGGCGGAGCTATTAGCGTGCAAAGTTGATTTTTCATATGCCCCCTGTGTTGATGTAAATGGCATTTCACAGGTGATTGGCAATAGAGCTTTTTCATCAGAACCTGAAAGCGTGGTTGCTGGTGCAAAAGCCCTCATAAAAGGCTTGCACAGTGCTGGTATGAAATCTGTCATTAAACATTTTCCGGGTCATGGCTCAGTAGGTCCTGACTCACATATTGCAATGCCAGTGGATGACCGCAGTTTTGCCGATATTAATGAGTATGATTTAGTACCCTTTAAACGATTAGTTGCAGAATCATTGGCAGATGCGGTAATGCCTGCACACGTCATTTATTCAGAAGTTGATAAAAACCCTGCGTGTTTTTCTAATTTTTGGCTTAAAACTGTGCTTAGAAAACAATTAGGTTTTAATGGACCTGTGATATCTGATGATATGGGTATGCAAGGGGCTGTTCAAGTAGGGGATTATCACACTCGTGTAGCTAAAGCCCTCGATGCTGGCTGCGATACAGTGTTGCTTTGCAATGAAAAGCCGGGCCTGTATCAAGTGATGGATAGTTTGCCAATTGAAAAGTATCAGCATCATGGTGCACGTATGGCTGTTTTTCATCAAAAAAATTACCCAAGCTGGGATGATGTTAAGTGCGATCAAAGATGGCATAACTGTCAGAAAATAATAAATAGCTAATTAATATGACGAATAATAATAAAAATATCTTAATTGGTTTGTTTTCTAGTGTAATAGCTTACCTTGCATGTGTTTATTTTTGGCAACAGCCACAAGTGATTGCTTTAACTGTTGCGCTTACCCTTGTTACGGCCTATTTTTGGATAACGGAAGCATTACCTATACCCCTTACCTCACTTATCCCTATTGGGATTTTCCCTTTTGTTGGGGTGTTAACGCATCAGCAGGCTGCCGCATCGCTCGGTTCACATGTGATTGTGCTTTTGATGGGGGCGTTTATGCTCGCCGTTGGTATTGAAAAATCAGGGGTACATAGACGTATTGCCTTTACAATTTTAAAGGTCATTGGAGGCGATAGCGCGCTTCGCATTATTTTCGCCATTATGGCAACCAGTAGTATTTTATCGATGTGGATTTCGAATACGGCTACGGTTGTTGCATTATTACCGGTTGTACTAGCGATTTGTGCGTCAACTGATAACAGCCGCTTTAAAATTGCATTATTACTTGGTCTTGCTTATTCAGCCTCTCTTGGCGGTGTTGGTACATTAATTGGTACGCCGCCAAATGTGATCTTTGCCTCTGTTTATGAAGAGTTTGCAGGGGAAGAGTACGGTTTTATCCGCTGGATGAAAGTAACGGTGCCAATTATTGTAATAGCAATCCCGTTAATGGCGCTGTGGTTAGCAAGAGGCATCAAACTGTCGGCTGCTATCCATTTACCTAAATGCGATGAATGGCAAAGTGCTGAAAAGCGTGTGTTGTTTATTTTTGCCATTGTTGCGTTACTTTGGATTTTCAGAAAAGAACCCTTTGGTGGATGGTCTGGTTTACTTGATATCAAAACAGTAGGGGATTCATCCATTGCATTATTAGGTGTAATAGCAATGGCAATATCACCTAATGGCAAAGCTGGTCGTTTGCTTGAGTGGCAAGATGCAAAAGATATTCCTTGGGGTATGTTGTTACTTTTTGCTGGCGGTATTTGTATTGCTAAGGCATTTGTATCAAGTGGTTTAAGTGAATTGCTAGGGCAGTTTTTTGTAGCGCTAGGTTCATTACCAGTGTTAGTCAGTTTACTTGCACTTGCCATTGGTGTGTCATTTTTAACTGAGATTACATCAAATACAGCAACGGCAACGCTAATGATGCCAATTATAGCTAGCGCTGCAATAGCGCTTAATTTACCGATTGAATTATTAATGATCCCTGTGGTGATAAGTTGTTCATGCGCTTTTTGTTTGCCTGTGGCAACGGCACCAAACTCGATAGTATTCGCCAGTGGTGAAGTATCAATAAAAGATATGGCGAAACAAGGTATGGTGCTTAATATACTTGTTGCCACAATTGTTGCTTTAGTTTGCTTTTATTTCTTGACTTAAAGCTAAAATAGGCTATTTCAAATTTGTCTATTTTTTGTTAAAGTGGTCTATTAACAACCAATTTAAACCATAAAATAATAAAAAGGCGCAGTTATGAATAACTTGTTTTTGCGCGAAAAAGAAAGTTGGTCAATTTGGCTTATTTGGGGCATTGTGTCTGCGATAGCAGTTTATATTACTGCATCGCAGTCGCATGATATTAGTCATATTGTCTTTATTAAACTGAGCGTATTTTCGCTTTTAACCTGGTACATGGCCTATTTAAAACGCTTTTCGTTTTGGCGGGCGATGAAAATCTCACTGGTAGTGTTTTCTATTGCAGTGACACCAGTATTATTTTTTAATTTTGAAGCTGTTAGCTTATTAAAAAATGCAGACTTAGTTTTAAAAATAGCTGTTTTAACGGCGATAACGGTTATTTTTAGCTTAATTTGTTCGTTAATTGCACGTCAGCCAAAAGAATACTATTAAATAGTAATTTTTTACTTTACAACGTGATGCGAACTCATTAATATGCGCCCCAACAACGGAGAGATGGCTGAGTGGTTGAAAGCACCGGTCTTGAAAACCGGCATAGGTTAATAGCCTATCTAGGGTTCAAATCCCTATCTCTCCGCCACCTCATTCCCAAAACCGCCTTTATGGCGGTTTTTTTCGTTTTGGAGTTTGATTATGAATAATAAAGCGAAGACAGCACTTTTTATTTTCTTTTTTGCCGCTGTTTATAGCCTAGTACTTCAACAAGGTATTTTACTGCTTACTGACTACTTCACTGTTAAAGTTGATTCATTGGTTTTGATTTGGCAAAGCTACCTTGGTCTTTTCATTTTTAATTTACTGGTAGCGCAAACGACACGTAAATATTTCAAAGCTAATCAGCGCTTATTTTTTTCAATTATGATTGGCTGTGCTTCGGCATTATTGCCAACGGTATTTTCTTATGAGTTGTCCGCAGTATGGTCATTATTGTTAGCAAATGCCGTTATTTCAATTATGGCGCTACTTGCACAAAGTAAGCTTGAGACAATACAGAGCAAAAGTCAGTAATTGCGGTAACAAGTGGTGCCTAACTATGTTAGACTGGCACTTTTATAACTTAATTAAAGTATAGAGATTATGTCAGACACATTTAATTCAAATGCAGAAAAAGCAAGCTACGGTATCGGCCTACAAATGGGTGAGCAATTAAAATCAAACCCATTCGAAGGTTTAAACTTAAACTCAGTTTTCGAAGGCATGAAAGATGCTTACACTGGTGCTGATTTCCAAGTAGAGATCCCAGCTATTCAAGCAGCATTTGAAGAAATTAATGCTGAAATCACAAAGCGTCGTGAAGAAGAAGCGAAAGTACTTGCAGCTGAGGGCGAATCTTTCCTTGCTGAAAATGCAAAGCGTGCTGAAGTAACTGTTACAGCTTCAGGCCTTCAATACGAAGTGTTAACTGCTGGTGAAGGTGAGAAACCGACTGCAGATTCAACTGTTCGTACACATTACCATGGTACGCTAATCAATGGTGACGTTTTTGATAGCAGCTACGACCGTGGTCAACCAGCTGAATTCCCAGTTGGCGGTGTTATCAAAGGTTGGACTGAAGCATTACAAATGATGCCTGTTGGTTCAAAATGGCGTTTATATGTACCACACGACCTTGCATACGGTGAGCGTGGTGCAGGTGCATCAATCGCACCATTCTCAACACTTATTTTTGATGTTGAGTTACTAGATATCGTATAATTTAAGTACGAATAAGAAAGCCAGCAAAATGCTGGCTTTTTTTATATCTAAAAATTGTTGATACCAATTTTATTATTTATTTGATCATTCTAGCGAGTTAGGTGACCCATCAAGTGTATTTTAAAATTCTAAAGTAGAACAACTACATGTTGAAATATAAGCCTTGTTTCTGAGCCATTTCTCTGTTGCAATAAATGAACAGCTAATTAATGCAATTGGTATTCTTGGTTATATACAACGGGCAGGTTTAGGTAAACCAGCAATCTTTGTTGCTTGTTTGGCAGGGCCTTTTGGAAATAACTTATACAAGTATTTACTGTTACCTTTGTCATCGCCTAGCTGTTTTGCCATTGCTTTAACTAACATGCGTATTGCAGGACTGGTGTTAAATTCTAAATAGAAGTTTCGCACAAAGTTGACAACTTCCCAGTGATTTTCGCTGAGTTCAATATTTTCATGTTGTGCAATTTGTTCTGCGAGTTGTTCACTCCAATCAGCTTGGACTTTTAAATAACCTTCTTTATCGGTTTCAATGGTTTTACCATCAATTAAATAACTCATTGTTTTTACCAAGTTATGTGTTGTTCACTTTGAACAACAAGTGTTACCCATTGTTCGTCAGAAATAAGTTTTACTGTTGGATGTTCAATGCCGCGCGCTTTTATGTCAGTTTCAAGGGCATAAACGTCACAATTATTGTATTGAGATGCAAAATGTGACGCACTGTAACACGCATCTGATATAAGCAAAATGCTATCATCTTGAGCGATGATCAGCTGTTGTTGAACATAATCTGATAGAGGTTTGCAAAAAATATGAAGGATCACAGTGTCACCACTTGGTGTTGTTTTGAAAGTAGGGCACGTTTATCATTTTCATCTAATGCAACGACATCAAAAGCAAATTGTGATTTATTAATGCCAAGTTCCTTTAGTGATTGTGCGCATACATAAATATGATCAATGTCATAAAGTGCTAATGTACCAAAAGCTTTGAGGTAATTCTTAATATTTAAATTGTCAATGGATTGTCCAGCAAGTAAAGCGAATAGGGCATTGCCTTGCAGAAGCAAGCTAACTTCTTGATCAATGGCTGCAAAGATTAATGCCATATCAAGGCTTTCTTTTAATCTGGCATCGACAAAAGGCGACTCATTACAAATAACTAAAAATGACTTCATTTAATTTGTACCCATTTATCTGTTTGAGCAACATCCATTGCAAATTCAGCAAGACCGGCAACTTCAAAAGGGTGTGTATTTGAAATCGCTAAACCACGTTTTTCAGCCGCTGTAACACATAGGGAAAGTTTGATGCCTAACTTAGCAATCGAATGCCAAACATCCATAATTTGTAACTCATCACTCGGTAGTGAAAAATGTTCGCTCGCGTGAAAAACAGCATCTTGATAAAGAAATACGCCTTTAATGGTATGCCCAAGTGTTATTGCACTATTAATCAAGCGAATAAGATGTTGCAAACTATCATGTGAGGTGACGTTTGCATGATAACTAATAATGATAGATGCCAAAATCAATCCAAAAAAAAGCCCCGATAAACGGGGCTTATTTTATTAAATTTTTACAGTTTAGTCATTATTTGCACCTAGAAGATGCAAGATAGATGTGAAAAGGTTGTATACATTTAAGTATAAGCTCACCGTTGCACGAATGTAATTTGTTTCACCGCCATTAATAATTCGACTAGTATCGAATAAAATTAAGCCAGACATAATGAATACGATGGCTGCGTTCATTGCCATAAATACAACTGAACTACCTACAAATAAGTTTACTAGGCTAACTAGAACAACAACAATTAAACCCACAAATAGGAAGCCACCTAAGAAAGAAAAATCTTTCTTAGTCGTCATTGCGTATGCAGATAAGCCAAAAAACACTAATGCAGTAGAACCCAGTGCTTGCATGATAAGCATAGGGCCGTTAGGCATTGCCGCGTAGTGGTTTAGTATTGGACCAAGTGCTGCGCCCATAAGGCCCGTAAACACAAAAACCCATGGTAACCCAGATGCACTGTCAGCTTTCTTATTAACAACAAACAAGGTAATTAGACCACCTATGCTAAATACCAAACCCATCATATAAGGTAATTGCATCGCCATTGAAATACCCGCTGTAACTGCACTAAAGAGTAAAGTCATACCGAGTAGCATGTAGGTATTACGTAATACCTTGTTAGTTTCAAGTACTGACTGCGCCGATTTCGGCGACGAGTACGTATGGTTAAAGCTCATAAATAACTCCTTAAATTGAAACGCATTCCTGTTAGGTTTCAGAACTGCCAAACAGCATATCAATTAACATCATAGGTAGCAATTCTATTACCTTTATTAGAACGTATATTGCTACTATTTAGTTCAAAAAATTAATCAAAATAATTTAAAGACCCTTGGTTGTGCTCTTATTGTACTTTTTGGCTGATTATTGTGCGGTTGAACAAAATATTAAAAAAAAAGCTTCACAAGTGAAATCGAATCCCCTACTATTCGCCCCGCTGCGGAGAGATGGCTGAGTGGTTGAAAGCACCGGTCTTGAAAACCGGCATAGGTTAATAGCCTATCTAGGGTTCAAATCCCTATCTCTCCGCCACTTTCTTTATTTGCGGAGAGATGGCTGAGTGGTTGAAAGCACCGGTCTTGAAAACCGGCATAGGTTAATAGCCTATCTAGGGTTCAAATCCCTATCTCTCCGCCACCTTCTTCCTATACTTAAGTCTACTATCTATTTTATCCTTATTTGCGATGCTAAAGCTGTGTTTAAACATAGTGATTCGGTTATGGATAAAAAAACAATTCTTAAAGGCATTGCTTATTCACTTTTCTCACCCTTCGTTATTGGGTGTTTAATCGGTGCTTATTATGTCATTACACTGGAAGGTGGTAATAGCAAACTTTTCTTTTCAATTCTGTTAAGTGCAGTAGCAAATGCGCATATTGTTGGTTTAACAATGGCAATTTGTGTTGTGCCTTTATATTTATTTCTAATAAAACGTAGTCAAACCAATAATACTGCTGTAATTACAGCCGCGTTATTTGGTGGTGCACTATTTAGTTTTATGTTTAATGTGGCATCGGGACAAGTGTTTATTGTTAATACTGCAATGGCAATATTAGCTGCGGGTATTTTTATAATGACACAAAAAAAACGAATCTAGTTTTTCAGGCGAATAAATAGTAAACAAAAAAGTGAATATTTCGCGATATTCACTTTTTTTAGCTTAAAAAGGTTTCATTTGTTGTTCTGAAAGAGTACCTTTAAGCTTTGTGAATATTGAATTGTTAACTTTTCCAAATAATGAATAAAGAAAGCTTATATCAAAGTTTAAATAATCAAGTAGTGGCTTTGATTGAAGATGAATCTAACCTGATAGCTAACCTTGCAAACGTAAGTGCGTTATTAAACATTGCACTTGAAGACATCAACTGGGTTGGTTTTTATTTATTAGAAAACGACACGCTTGTACTAGGTCCTTTCCAAGGTAATCCAGCATGTGTGCGTATTCCGATTGGAAAAGGTGTTTGCGGTACTGCATTTGAAAAACAACAAACATTACGTATCGAAAATGTTCACGATTTTGAAGGCCACATTGCTTGTGACGCTGCTTCGAATTCTGAAATCGTAATTCCACTTATTAAAGATGGTCAATACATAGGTGTATTAGACATTGATAGCCCAAGCTTGAATCGCTTCGATGAAGATGACCAAGCGGGTTTGGAACTTATTATGTCTTCACTTAAAGAGTATCTTTAATATGAAAGATTGGTTGAGTGTTCAGGATTACCTTTTTGGTATTGATCAAGTAGGTGATTGGGAAGGGCAAGAAGAAGCTGTTGCTGAAAATCTTAATGAACTTATTCATATTGCTTGGCAAGCGCTTCCAGATGAAGCAGACGCTGAGACAATAGACAGAATTATTGAAGGCATTTGGGAACACTTACGTGGTGATACTGCGATTCTAGATGCCGAGCATGAAGAATTAATCGATTGGGTGTTACATTATGTGGCAAACCAATTAGAAAACAATTTAGACGAAGAGATTTAAACTTAAGGTTAAACACATGGACTCTACTAACAAGCTAAAAGACATTAAAGAGGTATTAAATTACCTTTACACAGAGTTTCCAGCCTGCTTTAAAGAAAAGGACGGTATTAAGCCGTTAAAGGTTGGTATCTTTAAAGATATTGCTGAGCGTATCGACAGCGATGAACGTGTAAGTAAAACACAAGTGCGTCAAGCACTTCGTAAATACACTTCAAACTGGCGCTACCTTGAATCGGTTACAAAACACGAGTTTCGTATTGACCTTGATGGTAACGATGCTGAAAAAGTAGAAGAAGAGCACGTAGAGCATGCTAACAAGGCGCTAGAAGAAAGCCGTGCAAAACTTGCAAAACGTAAGAAAGCAGATCCTCGCAATGCGGGTGAAAAGAAATCTTACAAAAAGAAAGGGACTTTTGCTGATAAAAATGCTGCAAAAGGAACTAAATTTACTTCTAGCAACACTAATAAAGACAAACCTGTACGCCGCTCAAACAAAGTAGAAGCGCTACCTTCAGGTGATATTAAAGTGAACGCTGAAGTTAAAGTAAAACTTGGCCAAGCTTTAGTAAAAGGTACAATCACTGAAGTGAACAAGGAAGACATTCATGTGGTGCTAGTTACTGGCATGCAGGTTAAAACTAAAGCAGAGAGTCTATTTATCGTATAAGGAGACAGTGTATGAGTGAGAAGTTTAAGCTTATTCCACTGGCGGCAGCGCTATTTTCAGCAAATTTATTTGCTTCTGCCGATACAATTAGCATTGAAAATTTACCTGAGTTAAAACAGGAAATACAGCATATTGCTGCAACCAAGCGAATAACAAACTTATTTACTCGCTCACACTACAAACTTATTCGATTAGATGATGACTTATCTAGCCAAATCTATGACCGCTATTTAGAGTCAATCGACAGTAACAAAAGCTTGTTCCTGCAATCAGATTTGGCAAAATTTGAACATTTCAGGTATGAGATTGATAATGCATTAATAAAAGGCGATATGTCGTTTGCGTTTGATATCTTTAACCTGAATATGCGTCGCCGCTTTGAACGTTTTGAGTATTCTCTTTCTTTACTTGATAACGAAATGTCGTTCGACAAAGAGGATAATTACTACTTCGATCGCGAAGATGCAGCTGTTCCAACAACTATGAATGAATTACACGAAATTTGGCGCCAACGTGTTAAATACGATGCGCTTCGTTTAAAACTGACGGGCAAAGAATGGCCAGATATTCAAGAAATTCTAAAAAAACGTTACCGTTATACACTTAAACGTATTTCGCAAACGAATAGTGAAGATGCGTATCAAATTGCGATGAACTCGTTCGCAAGAAGCATTGAAGCTCATACCTCTTATTTATCGCCACGCCGTGCAGAGCAATTTAAGCAAGATATGCAGCTTGAATTGGAAGGCATTGGCGCTGTTCTAGGTGTTGATGAAGATTACACTGTAATTCGTTCATTAGTGCCTGGCGGTCCGGCATCGAAAACTGAAAAGCTTAAGTCAGATGATCGCATTATTGCGGTTGCACAAGGGCAAGACCAATTTGTTGATGTAATTGGATGGCGTTTAGATGACGTGGTAGACCTAATTAAAGGTCCGAAAGGTACTAAGGTTCGTCTACAGTATTTAAAAGGCTCTGATTCGCACGGTACGCCACACGAAGTCGTGATTGTACGTGATAAAATTCGTTTAGAAGATAAAGCTGCTAAATCTAGTGTATTTAAGCCAGTTTATTCAGAGCTTGATACAAAAATCGGGGTGATTGAGATCCCAGGCTTTTACAATAACCTCTCTAAAGATGTGAAGAAAGAACTTGCCAAGTTACAAGAGCAACAAGTCGATGGTATTGTTATCGATTTACGTGGTAACGGTGGTGGTTCATTGTATGAAGCAACACAATTATCAGGTTTGTTCTTTGATAAAGGCCCTGTAGTTCAAATTCATAACATCAATGGTAAAGTTGAAAAACAAAAAGACCGTGATGGGGTAACGTATTACGATGGCCCTTTAACGGTACTCGTGGACCGTTATAGTGCATCTGCTTCTGAAATTTTTGCAGCAGCGATGCAAGATTACGGGCGCGCTGTAATTATTGGTGAACAAACCTTCGGTAAAGGTACAGTTCAACAGCACAGAAGCCTAACAAAAGCGTTTGATCTATTTGAAAACCCACTAGGTAGTGTTCAGTACACAATTGCTAAATTTTATCGCATTAATGGTGGCAGTACACAGCATAAAGGGGTGATTCCGGATATTAAATTCCCAAGTCCTATTGACCCTGCAGAGTGGGGTGAAAGTCAGGAAGATAATGCATTGCCTTGGGATCATATTCGTAAGGCGAATTATTCAAAACTTGACGATTTATCACCAGCAATTACGTTTTTAACGGATAAACACAAAGATCGTATCGCTGTTGAACCTGAGTTTATCTATCTTAATGATGACATAGCAGTTTATCAAAAAGAGAAAGATCGAGATTCAGTTACGTTAGTGAAAGCCAAGCGTGAAAAACAACGTGAAGAAGATAAAGTCAAAGCGTTAGCGCGTGCAAATGAACGCTTAAAACGATTAGGCCTAGACCCGATTGCGTCTTTAGATGATGCACCTGATGTACTGGATGAAATTGATCCAGGACTTGAGGAAGCGGTACATATTACATCAGATTTTATTAAGTATGGCCGTTACGCTAAACACTAATTAGCAATGATTTTAGCAAGCGCCGATTTTCACAAAGTCGGCGCTTTTTTATGTAAAACTAAAAATAATAAACGTCAGCACTTTGCCCTTTGGGTGATGTAAAGTTGATAAATAATGACAACAATTTGAGGTATCTTTGTGAAGCAAGTAAAACAAGCGACCTTTTTAGACGCTTTAATTCCAATAAGCGTCTTAGTGCTGCTGCTTGGCACATCCGTTTATTTATACAGTGATGATTCATCGTATGGTCCTAACCAGATAGCTTTATTATTTGCTGCAGCAATTGCGGTTTTAATTGGGTTAAAGAATGGGTTTAAATGGGTTGAGCTTGAAGAAGCAATGGTTAAAGGCATAACCATTTCTTTAGGCGCCGTACTGATTTTATTAATGGTTGGTGCGCTTATTGGTACTTGGTTGCTATCAGGCACAGTTCCGTCATTAATTTATTATGGTTTGCAACTGATAAATCCACATTGGTTTTATGCTGCAAGTTGTGTGCTTTGTGCCATAGTTGCGCTTAGTATTGGTAGTTCATGGACTACAGCAGCCACAATCGGTGTTGCATTACTGGGTGTTTCTACTGGGCTTGGGCTTGACCAAGTTGTCACGGCAGGTGCTGTTATTTCAGGTGCTTATTTTGGTGATAAATTAAGCCCACTTTCAGAAACAACTAACCTTGCCCCAGCAGTTGCTGGCAGTAATTTATTTGCGCATATTCATCATATGCTTTGGACAACCGTACCGAGCTTCATTATTGCTTTGATTATTTTCTTAGTGATGGGCTTCAATGCGGAAGGGATCCCAAATGAAGGGCGCATTGAAGAAATCTCAGGTATTTTGTTACAAAACTTCAATATTGGCATCGCAATGTTAGTACCACTGGTGGTTCTGTTGGCGCTCGCAATTAAAAAAATGCCAGCATTCCCTGCGGTTGCAATTGGTGCCTTTGTAGGTGCAATTTGGGCGCTTTTATTTCAACAAGATTTGATCGCAAGCCAAATCGATAGTGGTGTCAATTCATTGGTCGGTACCTTTAAGTTAGTGTGGGCAGCATTTTTTAATGGTTTTAGCATAACAACAGGCGATGAAAAAATGGATAGTCTTCTAAGTGGTGGCGGTATGTCAGGCATGCTTAATACTACTTGGTTAATCATTTGTGCCTTGATGTTTGGCGCGGTTATGGAAAAAGTTGGTCTGTTAAAAGTCTTCGTTTCAGGTATTTTAAAAATTGCGAAAAGCACAGGGTCGCTTATCGCTTCGACAATTGCCACGTGTATCGGAACAAATTTAATAGCTGCAGATCAATATATGGCGATTGTTATGCCAGGTCGTATGTTTAAAGAAGAATATGAAAAACGTGGTCTTGCTAATGTAAATTTATCTAGAACTTTGGAAGATGGTGGTACTATTACAAGCCCATTAATCCCTTGGAATACATGTGGTGCATATATGCAAAGTGTGCTCTTAATTAACCCATTAGATTATGCAATGTATGCGTTTTTCAATTTAATCAATCCAGTGTTAGCGGTTATCTATGCCTACTTCGGCATTAAAATTTTAAAGCTAGAACCAAAGCACGTTCAGTCTAATGAAGCATAATTTAGTAGAGTAATTTTTATGAGCGATCAACATATTCCAACTAACCAACCTAAGTTTCGTAAGGATTATAAAACGCCTGAATTTTTAGTTGATTCACTGTATTTAGAGTTTGATTTACAGCCTACACAAACACGTGTGTTACAAAAGTCGCAGTATAAGTGCGTAGGCTCTTCGAAGAGTGAGCTATGGTTAGATGGTGTTAATCAAATACTGCACTGTATCAATGTAAATGGCGATTCCTTTACCGAATTTGAAACATTCGAGCAGGGCATCTTATTAAAGAATTTACCTGCTGAATTTGAACTGCATATCGAAACTGAAATAGACCCAAAAAACAATACATCTCTGGAAGGTTTGTATTTATCTGATGGTGCTTATTGCACTCAATGTGAAGCAGAGGGTTTTCGCAAAATCACCTACTTTCAAGATAGACCTGATGTTTTAACAAAATATACCGTTAAGGTAATTGCAGATAAATCGTTAACCCATTTGCTTTCAAACGGTAACAAAATAGACAGTGGCGAACTTGCAGACGGAAGGCACTTTAATACTTGGCAAGATCCGTATAATAAACCGAGCTATTTATTTGCGTTGGTGGCTGGTGATTTTGATGTTTTACAAGATAATTTCACCACACGCTCTGGTCGTAATGTGTTACTGGAATTATTTGTTGATAAAGGCAACTTGAGTAAAGCAGATCATGCAATGGCATCGCTTAAGCGTGCCATGAAATGGGATGAAGAGCGTTTTAACCTGGAATATGATCTTGATATTTATATGATTGTTGCTGTTGATTTTTTCAATATGGGCGCAATGGAGAATAAAGGATTAAATATTTTTAACTCTAAATGTGTTCTTGCAAATCAAGCAACTGCTACGGATAGAGATTACCACACAATTGAAAGTATTGTAGGGCACGAGTACTTCCATAACTGGACAGGAAACCGTGTTACTTGCCAAGACTGGTTCCAGCTTTCATTAAAAGAAGGGTTAACGGTTTTCCGTGATCAAGAATTTAGTTCAGACATTGGTTCACGTGCGCTTAATCGAATCGATGCAGTTAAAGTGATGCGTGGTCCACAGTTTAGTGAAGATGCTGGACCAATGGCTCATCCGATAAGACCGGATAAAGTAATAGAAATGAATAATTTCTATACGGTTACTGTATATGACAAAGGATCTGAAGTGATCCGTATGATGCATACCTTACTAGGCGAAACTAATTTCCAAAAAGGCATGCAACTTTATTTTGAACGTCATGATGGTAAAGCAGCAACTTGTGATAATTTTTTGAGTGCAATGCAAGATGCTTCAAACATTGATTTAAGCTTATTTTCAAAGTGGTATAGCCAATCTGGTACGCCAGAGTTAACTGTAATTCGAGACTACAATGAGTCGAATAGGACATTAACATTAACAGTTTCACAAAATACAGCACCAACGCAAGATCAAAATGAAAAGCAAGCGCTCCATATTCCACTTGCGATCGAACTTATCTCTCCTGAAGGCGTTTCACAACCGCTGCAAATTAACAGTGAGTTGATTGGTAATGTGGTAAGCCTTAAGGAACAATCTCAACAGTTTGTTTTTGAAAATATTGAATCCAATTCATCAGTTGTGTTTTTAGAAAATTTTTCTGCACCTTGTAAGGTCATATTTGAGCAATCAATACATGAGTTGATTTTGATAGTAAAACACGCACGAAGTGACTTTTCTAAATGGGATGCAATGCAACGTTTGATGATCGGCTGTTTAAAAGAGGCGATTGATAAAGGTAAAGAATTACCAAAAGATGTCTTCGATTTATTTGAATATTTACTCGCATCAGAAGCGTCTGATCTTTCTTTACTAAGTGAATTAATAACACTTCCTAGTTTTGATAGTATTGCTGCAACGTATGACACCGTTCCTGTTGATGAGATATGTGCACAATTGGCATCTGTAAAATCCACATTAGCAAATTTAATGAGAGATTCATTAATTACTCGTTATAACAGCCTTTCTGAAAATGGCGGTTTAGATGCTCATAGCGTGGGCGTACGCGCTTTAAAGGGGTGTTTACTTGGTTATCTGTCGCTAACTGATTGGCAGCAGCTCTCAAATGAACTTGAAAGTGAGTTTGAAAATGCGAATATGACCAACAGTTTAAATGCACTGAATGCAGTGTGCGATAGTTTACATGCTTCGCACTCAAACTACTTAGCGCGATTTAAAGACAAATGGCATCATGATGTGCTTGTACTCGATAAATGGCTTGCTCAAATAGGTCGGTTAAAGTCAGAGTATGTAACTAGTACCATTTCACAGATGTTTGATAGTGGTGATGTTGATATAACAAACCCTAATCGTGTTCGTGCATTGTTGATGAGTTACAGTATGTTTAATCCAAAAGCCTTCCATGCTGTTGATGGCTCAGGATATAAACTGCTAACCGATTTGTTGATTAAGCTTGATAAAATTAATCCACAAAATGCAGCACGTTTAATTACGCCATTACTTAGTTTTAAACGTCATTCAATTGCACGACAGGAAAAAGCATTAGCTCAATTAGAGCGTTTAGCTGCAATTTCTGATTTAAGCCCAGATCTATTTGAAAAGGTGAGTAATGCCCTCAATGGTGAGTAAAACTTACTATTTTTCAATAAATCTCAATTACGATGAGTGTATGGCCTATTACAAGGGCCATTACACTCAAATTCAGATTTTGAGTGACTGCGGTAAAACAATCCGCTTTGACGCAGCAAAATTACGTCATTTTATTTCTTCGTTGGGCATAAAAGGACGTTTTCGTATCCATTTAACAGTTGAAAATAAATTTATTTCTATAGAAAGAATATCATAAAAACAAAGCTTTAGCGTGTTATTGTCGTCTTTTTCTTGAACTTTTTTAAGTTCTTTAGCATAAGCACTTTTCATTTCGATTATTTAACTGGTAAGATGTCTTACCTATGTGATTAGAAAGTAGAATATCTAATAACAAGAGTGAATAATTGGTCGTTTTAACGATTTCGATATATCTCATGTTTTACTTGTAATTTTATAGATTGCTTTCTATCGTTACAAGCATACTAAAAACAATAACTTGATAACAAAACAGCCCGCCATAGGGGGAATATATATGATAAAAAGTCCTCTTTTTGTCAAAAACAAGCTAGCTTTAGGTGTTACAGCAGCATGCATGGCTATTACTAGCCAAACCGCTTCAGCTGCATCGTTTGAAGTTGGTGGTTTTGAAATACAATTTGACTCAACTTTCTCGTACGGTACAAGTTATCGTGTAGAAGACCGTGATTTCGATAATCAAATCGGTAAATCTAATCATCCTCGCTTTGATTGGACTGGTTATCATCCAGCGCTCAACCCAATTTACTCTTCTAGTGATATCTGGTCACAACCAGGTACTTACTCAAATAATGGTGATGTTGGTAATTTAAACTTTGATAGCGGTGAAGCGTTTTCACAATTACTTAAAGGAACCCATGAGCTAGAGATACGCAAAGATAACTTTGGTTTCTTTACCCGCTTTATGTACTTTTATGACTTTGCACTTAACGATAAAGAGCTAGCCTACAAAAACCCAACGTCTGGGCAAGGTGTTGATCCATGTGCAAATAAAGAATCAGAAGAGTTAGTATGTAATGACCTTCGTTTACTTGATGCTTTCGTTTATGCTGATTTTGATTTAAATGAAGGCTATAACCCTCTTTCAATTCGTTTAGGACAGCAAGTTGTAAACTGGGGTGAAAGTGCATTAATCTCTCACGGTATTAATATCAACCCCGTTGATATTGACCGTTTAAAAGCACCAGGTGCTGAAGTAAAAGAAGCATTTATTCCAGTTGGGATGCTTTGGGCTTCATTAGGTATTACTGAAAACGTTTCAGCTGAAATGTTCTATCAATATCAATGGCATGAAACACGCCTACCAGTTGCTGGTACTTATTTATCTACAAATGACTTCGCTGCGGTTAATGGTAACGCTAATAATGTCCAATTAGGCTTTACTTCAAACCCAGACATAGATTTAGCGTATTTAACAAATTCACTAAACAATATGTATGCACAGTGGGGGCAAGTTTTAGCGGCGCAAGGTATGGATCCTTCAAGCCCAGAAGCGCAATCATTACTTGCAAGCATGTACCTTGCTCACCCAACTAAAGTTGCAATCAAGGCCAATGGCGATAAAGCAAATAAAGAGCCAAAAGATTCAGGCCAATATGGTTTGAAGCTTGGCTGGTTTTCGCCAGAATTGAATGAAACTGAATTTGGCTTCTACTATGTGAATTATCACAGTCGTCGTCCATTAATTTCAGGTAAAGCTTCTGATTTTACAGGTGCAGCGATTGGTCATGACTTAGCGTATATAGCAAACAACACAATTACTGCTGATAACATTACGAGTTTAAAAGGTTTCACTGAAGCGCAATTCGAATATCCAGAGGATATAAAAATGTATGCATTCAGCTGGAATACAGCGATTGGTGCTACTGCGTTTGCTGGTGAATTTACGTATCGTCAAGACGAACCTTTGCAAATTGATGACGTAGAATTATTATATGCGGGTATGGCTGAACAACTTGCAAACCCTGGTGTACCTGATGCAGTTCGTCAAGAAATGTTCACTGGTATTTCTCAAGTGGACACTGTCTCACCTGGCGAAGTTGCGCAAGGATACATTTTACGTGATACGGCACAGCTTCAGTTTAGTTTAACCCATTTGTTTGGCCCATCACTTGGCGCAGATAGTTGGGCAGTGCTTGGTGAAGTAGGTGGTGTACACGTTAAAGATTTACCAGAATATGATGAATTACGCCTTAATGCACCTGGTACTGCACGAAGCGGAATAATGCAAGGTCCTGCAGATGATTACACGGCGCTTCATTTATTACTTTCAAATGGCCCTGAAACAAATCAATTTGCGTCTGCAACATCTTGGGGTTACCGTTTAGTTGCTAAAGGTGAGTATAACAACCTATTCTCTGGTGTTAACTTCTCTCCGCGTGTTGTTTTTGCACACGATGTAAATGGTACAACGCCGGATCCAATGTTCCTATTTGTTGAAGACCGTATGTCTGCTTCTGTTAACCTTAACTTTAACTATCAAAACCAGTGGTCGTTTGACTTTGGTTATAATAGTTTCTGGGGTGGCGGTAGCGCAAATGGCTTAGCAGATCGTGATTATGTTTCATTTAATATCAAGTATTCAATTTAAGGGTAACAATATGATTAAAAAACCTACCCTAGTAGCGCTTGCTTTAATTGGTGTGTTTAGCGCATCATCAGCAGTTGCTAAGATTTCAGCTGAACAAGTTGCTCGCTTAGGTCAAGATTTAACACCACTAGGTGCTGAAAAAGCGGGTAATGCAGATGGTTCAATCCCTTCTTGGGAAGGTGGTATCACAAAAGCGCCTGACAATTATAATGTTGGCGACCACCACCCAGATCCATTTGCGGATGATAAAGTTCTTTTTACTATCGATAAATCGAATCTAGACCAATACAAAGATCTTTTATCACCAGGTCAAATCGCAATGTTTGATGCTTATCCAGAAAGCTTCAAAATGAATATTTACCAAACACGTCGTAGTGCGTCATACCCGCAATTTATATACGACGCAACTAAGAAGTACGCAACAACCGCAGAATTAGTAGAAGACGGTAATGGCATTAAGAATACTGCAATTGGTATTCCATTCCCTATTCCAGAAACTGGCTTGGAGGCAATTTGGAACCATATTCTGCGTTATCGTGGTCTATCAATTAAGCGTTATGGCGGTCAAGCAGCACCAACAGCAAATGGCTCGTATAACATAGTTGGTTTTGACGAGAAATTACTGGTTAAGTACTCTGAACAAGACGCAACACCAGAATCATTACTTAAATCAAACATCTTGTTTAAATTTAAACAAGAAGTTACTGAGCCAGCTCGTCTTGCAGGTACTGCTTTACTAGTTCATGAAACTATGGACCAAGTATTAACTCCGCGCCAAGCTTGGACATACAACACAGGTCAGCGTCGTGTACGTCGTGCACCAAATGTTGCATATGATGCACCGGGTACAGCATCTGACAGCTTACGTACAACGGATGATTTCGATATGTTTAACGGTTCACCAAATCGTTATGATTGGAAATTACTTGGTAAGAAAGAAATGTATATCCCATATAACAGCTATAAGCTTCACAGCAACGAGCTAAAATATGAAGACATTCTAAAGCCTGGTCATATTAACCCAGAACACGTACGTTATGAAAAGCACCGTGTATGGGTGGTTGAAGCAAATCTTAAAGAAGGTACGCGTCATATATATAAGAAACGTGTGTTCTTCATTGATGAAGATAGCTGGCAAATCCATGTTGCGGATCTTTACGACAACCGTGACCAACTATATCGTGTGGCAATGGCACACGGTGTGAACTATTACGAAGTACCAACTCATTGGAGTACTTTGGATGTATATCACGATCTTAACTCACGTCGTTACCTAGCAATTGGCTTAGATAACGAAGAGAAGATGTATGACTTCCAAGAGATGTTTAAAGACACTGAGTTTACTTCTAACGCCTTACGTCGTTCTGGTCGACGTTAATAAATAATACGGCCCGCGAGGGCCGTTTTTCTCACAACGCTACATATATGAAAAATTATCTATTTTTAATCGGCTCACTTTTGGCGACTAGCGCTATCGCGCAAGTATTACCTCAACCTGCAATTCCCGCTCAATTAGCGGCGCAAAATCTATTAACAGATATTACGCGTACCAGCGAAACAGCTCTTGCTGTTGGTAAGTGGGGTAATATTGTTTTCAGTAATGATTCAAATACGTGGCAACAGGCAAATTCACCCGTTCAAAGTCTGTTAACAGCAGTTCATTTTGTTGATGCACAAAATGGCTGGGCTGTAGGTCATGATGCTACGATTTTATATACACAAGATGGTGGTCAAAACTGGCAAATTCAGCAATATCTGCCAGAACTTGATAAGCCATTATTAGATATTATTTTCTTTGATAAAAACCACGGTTTGGCTATTGGTGCTTATGGTTTAAGTTATCGCACGCTGGATGGTGGTAAATCGTGGACACGAGAATTTTACGATTCACTTTTATTTGAAGATGATCGTAATTACTTAAATGAATTAAAAGAATCCGATCCGGAAAGTTACCAAATCGAAACTCAGTCAATTTTACCGCATTTTAATAGTATTTTTGTTGACGGTGATACGCTTTGGCTAGTGGGTGAGCTAGGCCTTATGGCTACAAGCACTGATTTAGGAAAAACTTGGGAAAGACGTGACGAAATCTATGCTGGTTCATTTTTTGCTTTTAATAAACTGAACAACCAGTACTTAGTCGCGGGCTTACGTGGCACTGCATTTGTAAGTGACGACGGCGAACAGTGGACACAATTAGATACTGACACTACTGCATCAATTAATGATATTGAAATTGTGGGTAATAAAGCGGTTTTACTCGCAAACGGTGGTGTGTGGTTAACTTACAGTAATAACCAAATAAAAAAATCTGTGACAAAAGATGGTAAGTCACTATTGGCAGGTGCGAGTGAGCAAAATGAGTTGATCATCGCATCAGAGGCTGGAATACATAAAATTAGCGTGCAGTAATTATGAATTCAATTTTAACAAAAATAGAAACGAGCCTTTTTAGACACCGCTTAGCAGTACTTTTTATTTTTATTGCAGCGACCGTTTTTTTAGGTTTTCAAGCAACACAAATCAAGCTTGATGCATCGTTTAATAAAAACATTCCACTTAACCATGAATACATGCAAACCTACCTTAAGCACGAAAAGCAATTTGGTGGGGCAAACGGCATTTTAATTTCGGTGTGTGACGAACGCGGTGATATTTTTAATCCTGAGTTTTTTACCCAATTAAAAAATGTACATGATCAATTATTCTTTATTCCAGGTGTTAATCGTCCACTGGTAAGCTCAATTTTCGCACCGAGTGCACGTTTTGTTGAAGTTGTTGAGGATGGTTTCGCTGGCGGTCCAATTATTCCGGCGGACTTTAAAGCTGATGCCCGTGGCCTTGCGACGGTGAAAGAGAACATCGAAAAGGCCAAAGTTGTTGGCCGCATGGTTGCGAATGACTATTCATGTGCAATGGTTACGGCCCAGCTAATGGAAACCGACCCAAAAACACAAGAAAAGCTGGATACACTCGTATTTGCTGAAAAGCTTGAAAGTGAAATCCGTACTAAATTCACAACTGACAACGTATCAATCCATATTATCGGTTTTGCCAAAATGGCAGGTGATGTTGCTGATGGCGCGAAAGATGTTGTGTTGTTTTTCCTTATCGCAATTTTAATTACGACTGTAATGGTATGGCTTTTCTGTAAAAGCATGAAGCTAACCATCCTGCCAATTGTATGTTCATTAATCGCGGTTATTTGGCAATTAGGTTTATTAAACCTTGTTGGCTTTGGTTTAGACCCAATGTCGATCCTTGTACCATTTTTAGTATTTGCGATTGGTGTAAGCCATGGTGTTCAAATGATTAACAGCATCGGACAAAAAGTTGCACAGGGACTTTCTAATAAAGTTGCTGCACAATCTAGCTTTGCCGCACTGTTAGTGCCAGGTGGTATCGCATTACTTTCTGATACAGTTGGTTTTATCACGTTACTTTCTATTGATATAGGTATTATTCGTGAGCTTGCTATTACAGCAAGTTTAGGTGTTGCAGTTATCATTTTCACAAACCTAGTACTCCTGCCAGTGATCGCGTCTTATCTTGATTACACAAAAATGAAACGTGTCGACGATGGTAAGGGTGAGACACATGATGCATTTGCGGGCATTCGTGAATTATTAGTGAAGGCAACAGAGCCAAAAACAAGTAAAGTAATCTTGTTTGTCGCTGTTGTGTTATTCGTATTCGGCTTTATTAAATCAAATGAAATGCAGATTGGCGATTTACATGCAGGTGCACCATCTCTTCATGAAGATGCTCGCTACAACCAAGATACGTTTTTGATTACCGATAAATACTCTATCTCAGTAGATATTTTAAAAATCATCGTAGAAGCTGAACCAGAAGCATGTACTTTCCACGACACTATGGAGCGTATTGATCGTTTCCAATGGAAACTACAAAATGTTGAAGGGGTTCAGTCTGCTGTTTCACTGAGTAGCATAGCGCAGCAAGTAAATGCTGGTTACAACGAAGGTAATTTAAAATGGCAAACATTACCACGCAATACTGCGTCACTTGTGCAAGCGTCAAGCCGTGTTGAAACAAGTACAGGTCTACTAAATAGTGATTGTTCGGTTATGCCAATTGTCGCCTTTATTGAAGACCATAAAGCTAAAACGATTAATCATGTAATTGATGCAGTTAAACAGTTTGCAAAAGAAGAGGGCACAGAGTCGCTTCAGTTTAAACTAGCTTCAGGCCCTGTTGGTGTAATGGCGGCAACAAATGAGTCAGTAAGTGAAGCACAATTACCGATGATGATTTATGTTTACGGTGCAGTAATAATACTCTGCTTAATAAGTTTCCGTTCGATACGTGCAACGATTGCCGTTGTGTTACCACTTTATGTTGTATCTACACTCGCACAAGCATTAATGGTATCACTTGAGATAGGTCTAACTGTGAGTACTTTACCAGTAATTGCATTAGGTGTAGGTATAGGCGTTGACTATGGTATTTATATCTTGTCATCAATGAGTGGACTACTGCGTCAAGGCGTGCCACTTACAGATGCATATCGCCGCGCTTTAATCGAACGTGGTAGTGCAGTGTTATTTACAGGTATTACTCTTGCTGTTGGTGTAAGTACTTGGGTATTCTCAGCACTTAAGTTCCAAATGGACATGGGTATATTGTTGACCTTTATGTTTTTGGTCAACATGTTAGGTGCTGTACTCCTCTTACCAGCATTAGGTACCTTGTTATGGCGTAAAAAAACTTCTGAATAAATGTGTACTAAAATGGCCAGAAATGGCCATTTCTATCTATATTTAGTGAATAGTAAGCCAACTGGTTGAAATATGTACTGGTTTGCTACAAAAAATACTATTTAAATCTATGCTAAAAGAGTTAGAATTCACCTGACTCCACTGCAGTTAGTTAGACTGCAAATAGTTACCGTTCACAGGTAGGTATAGATAAGGAACACATAATGACTCAACAAGAAGGCCAAACCTCAGTTTTACTGGAAAACGTATCATCTTTGATCCGTAGTAAAGTGAAAGCCACTAATGTGTCACTTGTCGAAAAGTTTGCTAAAACTCTATACAGTAATATGTCTACTGAAGATTTAGCGAGCCGTAATGACAGTGATTTATATGGCGCAGCACTTAGCTTATGGAATAGCTTAGAAAAACACACAGATGATACGGCGCTAATTCGCGTATTTAATCCAGAGCTAGCTAATAATGGTTGGCAATCCTCTCACACCATCGTTGAAATTATCGCTAAAGACATGCCGTTTCTGGTAGATTCGGTCCGTATGGCTTTGGCTCGCGAAAATATCGTTTCGCATTTATTACTTCATTCACCTCTTAAAATTAAACGTGATAAAGACGGTTTAATTTCTGCATTATCAGGTATGAAGACAGAGCAAGAATCTGACTCAAACAAAACAGTGTTCTTTATTGAAATCGACCGTCAGTCAAATCAGTCGGTAATTGCAGCTATTAAACAAGAGTTAGAGTCAGTTTTAGCAGATGTTTCTGTAGCAGTAGAAGACTGGTTAGCGATTAAAGACAAGCTCGTTTCTATCAGCAAAGAATTACCAAAGCGTAAAGGCTATAAAAACAAGAGTGAAGTAAAAGAAACTGTTGAGTTTTTAGATTGGCTTGCAAAAGATAACTTCACTTTAATGGGTTACCGTCAGTATGACTTATCACCGATTAAAGGTGACTATAGGTTGACAGGGGTTGCTGGTACCAGTTTAGGTATGATGAAAAACTCTGATGAGTCAAAAGCACGTCTTTTATCTGAACTACCTGAAATTGCACGTAAAGAAGCACAAAGTGATAATTTATTAATCTTAACTAAAACAAATTCGTTATCACGCGTTCACAGACCAGCATACATTGACTATATCGGTATTAAACGTTTTGACGACAAAGGCAATGTTATTGGTGAAGACCGCTTTATTGGTTTATTCTCTTCAAGCTTCTACAATAACAGTGCTGCAGATGTGCCAGTATTAAAGAGCAAAATCAAACGTGTTCTTGATATGACAGATTTTGCGCCAGGCACGCATGCTTACAAAGCAGTATTAAATATTCTAGAAACCTACCCTCGCGATGAGCTATTACAAGCACGTGAACGTGAATTGCTAGAAGTCGCATTAGGTGTGCACCATATGCAAGAGCGCGACATGTCTCGTGTTTTTGTACGTCAGGATACATATGGCCGTTTCTTCTCTTGTATGGTTTATGTACCAAGAGAGCGCTACAACACGGCACTACGTCGTGAGACCCAAAAAATCTTAGCCAATGCTTTTGGCTCAAATGAAAAAGTTGATTTTACAACGTTTTTCTCAGAATCAATGCTAGCACGTACGCATTATACGGTACGTGGCTGCGACCAAAATGTTGAATACACAGTGAAACAAATCGAAAGAAATCTTATTGAAGCAGCACGTACTTGGGAAGACAAACTTCACACAGCACTACTTGAAAGAGCAGGCGAATCACGTGGTAATGAATTAACCCGTAAATATGCTAAGGCATTTGCAAGTGCATACCGTGAACAGGTATTACCAAGTGCTGCTGTTGTTGATATTGAAAAGCTAGAGAGCTTATCAGACGATAACAAGCTTGCGATGCTTTTCTATCGTCCACAAGAAAGTGCAAACACCAATGAAGTTCGTTTAAGTCTTTATCACAAAAATGAACCAATTCATTTATCAGATGTAATGCCAATCATTGAAAACTTTGGTTTACGTGTTATTGGTGAAACTCCTTATTCAGTTAAGACCGAAGACGGTCAAGTCAACTGGATCATGGATTTCAGCATGCTGATCAGTAAAGATGGTCTTGGTGATTTTGAAAAAGTATCAGAGCGATTCCAGCTTGCGTTACTTAATGTTTGGAACAATAAGCTTGAAGACGATGGCTTCAACAAGCTTGTACTAGCAGCAAGCTTAAAAGGTCGTGAAGCATCAATTATTCGTGCTTACGCTAAGTATATGCGTCAAATTGGCGTTACTTTCTCACAAAGCTACATTGAAAGTACGTTTGAAAACTACCCACATATTGCGCAGTTACTTGTAAAACTATTCGATAAGAAGTTTTCGCCGAAATCTAAATTCACTGAGAAAGGTTATGAGAAAATCGTTAATGATATCATTGCTGAATTAGATAACGTTGCTAACTTAGATGATGACCGTATCATTCGTTTATATGTTGATATGATTAATGCAACACTTCGTACTAACTTCTATCAAAAAGATAAAGATGGTGTTAACAAGTCATACATTTCGTTCAAGGTTCAGCCAAGCCTAATTCCTGAAATGCCATTACCACTGCCTGCGTTTGAGATTTTCGTATACTCGCCACGCGTGGAAGGTGTTCACTTACGTGGTGGTAAAGTTGCTCGTGGTGGTCTACGTTGGTCAGATCGTCGTGAAGACTTCCGTACAGAAGTTCTAGGCCTTGTTAAAGCGCAGCAAGTTAAAAACACAGTAATTGTACCGGTTGGTTCAAAAGGTGGTTTTGTTTGCAAACAGTTGCCATCTGATCGCGATGCTTTCTTTAAAGAAGGACAAGAGTGTTACAAGCTATTTATCCGTGGTCTATTAGATATCACTGATAACATTCGCCATGGTGAAATTGTGCCACCAGTTGATGTAGTTCGTCATGATGAAGATGACCCGTACCTAGTTGTTGCGGCTGATAAAGGCACAGCGACGTTCTCTGATATTGCGAATGGTATCTCTGAAGAATACGGATTCTGGCTTGGTGATGCTTTTGCATCAGGCGGCTCTATTGGTTACGACCACAAAGCAATGGGTATCACTGCTAAAGGTGGTTGGGAATCTGTTAAACGTCACTTCCGCGAAATTGGTATTGATTGCCAAACAACTGATTTCACCTGTGTAGCCATTGGTGATATGGCAGGTGACGTATTTGGTAATGGTATGTTGCTATCAGAGCATATTCGCTTACAAGCGGCATTTAACCATATGCACATTTTTATTGATCCTAACCCAGATGCAGCATCTTCTTTTGTTGAGCGTAAGCGTATGTTTGAATTACCGCGCTCATCTTGGGAAGATTACAATAAAGACTTAATTTCACAAGGTGGTGGCATTTTCTCACGTAGTGCGAAATCAATTACGCTTACACCAGAAATTAAGAAAATGTTAGGCACGAAAAAGGCAACTATGACACCTAATGAATTACTACGTGCAATCTTAATGATGCCAGTAGATTTAATTTGGAATGGTGGTATCGGTACTTACGTTAAAGCTAAGAAAGAGTCACACGCAGATGTAGGTGATCGTGCTAACGACGCGCTACGTGTAAATGGTGAAGAGCTTAACGCTAAGATATTTGGTGAAGGTGGTAACTTAGGTGCTACTCAGTTAGGTCGTATTGAGTTTACGTCTAACGGTGGCCGTATGAATACCGATTTCATCGATAACGTAGGTGGTGTTGCGTGTTCAGATAACGAAGTAAACATTAAGATCTTACTTAATGTTCTCGTTTCTGAAGGTGATTTAACTAAGAAACAGCGCGACGAGCTTCTTTATTCTATGACAGATGAAGTTGGCCGTATGGTAATTATAGACTGTTACCGTCAAACACATACGATTTCAGTAACTCAGCTTAAAGGTCCGCAAACGTTAAAAGAGCAGATCCGTTTTATTCATGCGCTTGAAAAAGAAGGCAAGTTAAATCGTGATATTGAGTTTTTACCGTCTGATGAAGAGTTGGCAGAACGACAAGCTGCTGGTGTTGGCCTAACACGTCCTGAGCTTTCAGTGCTTGTATCTTATGCAAAAATGGTGTTAAAAGAGCAGTTAGTGGTTGAAGAAATCACTGACAATCCGTTCTACCGTCACTTACTTGTTGAGGCATTCCCTGTGCCACTGCGTGAACGCTTTAATGACGCAATGGACAACCACCCATTACGTGCTGAAATCATTGCAACTAAACTTGCTAATGAAATTGTTAACGATATGGGCCTTAACTTTGTTGTGCGCATGAGCGAAGAAACGGGTGCACCAGTGAGTGAAATTGTACTTTGCTATTCAATGGCCAAAGCGATATTTGAGCTTGGTCAGGCATGGCAAGAGATTTCAGAACTTGATAATAAAATCCCGTCAATTGTGCAAACTGAAATGCTATATCAGTTACGTCGCACTGTCCGCCGTGCAACGCGTTGGTTCTTACGTCATCGTAACAAGTCACTGAATATCGAACAAACGATCGAATTCTTTGCACCAGCATTTGCTGATTTAAGCAAAAACATCACTAGTTATATGGTTACTGAGGAAGCTGAAAAGTTAAATTCAGAAATTAATATGCTTGCTAAAGAAGGTGTTCCAGAAGCTCTTGCAAAACGTATTGCTCAGCTGTCTAGCTTGTTCTCAGTAATGGACCTAGCTCAGGTTGCAGAAGCTGCAAACAAACCAATTTCACAAGTATCTGAAACATACTTCAAGTTGGGTGCAGGCATGGGTCTACACTGGTTCCTTGACCAAATTACACAGCAACCAGTTGCCAACCATTGGCAAGCACTGGCACGTGCTTCTTATCGTGAAGAACTTGACTGGCAACAACGTTCACTTTCACACGTGGTTCTTAATAATTGTAAGACGACAGAATGTGACGTTGATACTATTATTGAAGGCTGGATGGATGAACATCAAGTGTTGCTAGAGCGTTGGCAACATATGCTTGCTGAGTTTAAAACCTCACAAACTCATGATTTTGCGAAGTTCTCAGTTGCATTACGTGAATTAATGCTATTAAGCCATAATTGCGATACTGCGCAATAACAAAAATTTAGATACAATACCCCGGAATTTTCCGGGGTATTTTTTTATTAAGAGGTCAACACAATTATGTTTTATGATATAGCGCGTCGTTTTATGTTTAGTAAAGATGCTGAATGGTCGCATGACTTTGCTTTATCAAACCTAAAGCGATTTGCCAATACACCGTTATCGATGTGCTGGTCTCAATCGGTTGCAAATAAACCAACTACCTTTTTAGGATTAGAATTACCAAACCCAGTAGGCCTTGCTGCAGGCCTTGATAAGAACGCTGAATGCATTGATGCCTTTTCTCAAATGGGTTTTGGCTTTATTGAAGTCGGTACCGTGACACCTCGTCCTCAAGCGGGTAATGACAAACCACGTATTTTCCGTTTACCTGAAGCCAATGCCGTTATTAACCGTATGGGATTTAATAACAAGGGTGTTGATTACTTATTGGAAAATGTTAAAAACGCACGTTTCAATGGCATCTTAGGTATCAATATTGGTAAAAACAAAGATACACCAAACGAACAAGGCAAAGACGACTACATTCATTGTATGCGTAAAGTATTTACGAGTGCATCTTACATCACTGTAAATATCTCTTCACCAAATACCCCTGGATTACGTGATTTACAATATGGTGAAGCGCTAGATGATTTATTAAGCTCACTTAAAAACGAACAGCTTGATTTGGCAGCTAAACATGGCAAAGAAGTACCTATGCTTGTAAAAATTGCGCCAGATCTGGATCATATTCAAGTTCAGCAAGTTTCAGAATCATTGATCAATAATAAAATTGATGGCGTGATAGCAACCAATACAACGCTTGACCGTACAGCTGTTCAGGGTATGAAACATGCCGATGAAGCAGGTGGCCTATCAGGTCACCCAGTGCGTCAAAAGTCGACAGAAATTATTAAAGAAATTAAACGCTTAACTAATGGAGAGTTGCCAATTATTGGTGTTGGTGGTATTGATTCAGCAGAATCGGCAAAAGAAAAGCTATCCGCAGGGGCTGACTTAATACAAGTCTATACCGGTTTTATTTATCAAGGACCACCAATGATCAAAAAGATCATTGATGGCTTATAAGGATCGGTTATTTAACATTTTGATCCAATTGAAAATAATCTAAAAAATAGTTTATTTTTAAAGCGATAGCTCTATAATCCTCAGAATGTCATGTTTTGGGGGTTTTTTATGTTACAAGCAGGGAAAGATTGGCGATGGTTTACATGTGAAAACCGTAACCGCCTTGTGTTATTCGTAGAATCGACACAGGAAGAGCTTGTAATGCCATATAAATCTCGCCAGTTAACACAATCAGCTATAGTAGGCGGTTGTTTCAGCCTGGAAGATGCTGCATTGTATGAGCAAATTTGCCATTATCTTGCTGCATTTAACCTTTGGACTGAAGGTGAAGTTGCTGTAATTTCACTTCATGCTACCGCTGCAAAATTACATCTAAAACCAGTACTCGCCAAAAGTTGGTTTTTCAAACCTTACCAAGGTCATATCCCAAGTACAGAAGCCATAATCACGCTTAATTCACATCAGCAATCAGGGCAATTTCTAATCATTGAATGCGATGGTGAAAGTGCACTTTGTATGTGTTTAGAGCATCATATGCAATTGGATGAAAACTTTTCATTAAATCGCTTTGAGACGATAAAAGTGCTTAACGATAGAGTAAACCCTATTTTAATCAATCAATCACAGTTAAAACGCGCATAGGCTTTATCGCACCCTTGTTTTAAAACTGTTATACTTCAGCCAGATTTTTTAACAGGGTTTTTGCTTTGAGCAATTCACTATCTTTTATTGCACTAACGTCGATTGGTGTTGAAAACTTACTCGCTACTGAAATTCAAGACATAGGCGCCGAAATAACCAAACAAACGGTTGGTTCGATTCGTTTTAATGCGTCAAATTTACAAGCTCAAACATTGTGTCTTGTTAGCCGTTACGCAACCCGTGTAATGATGTTGCTATGTGAATCTGATCAGATTAATACTAAAGATGACCTGTATGGTTTTGCAAAACAATTTGATTGGCAAGAATATTTTGGCCCTAGCCAAACACTTGCAATTGACTTTAATGGTACAAATCGCGAATTAAAAAATACGCAGTTTTCAACTTTAGTAGTGAAAGACGCAATTGTAGATAGTTTTTTTGCCAGTCATCAACAAAGACCAAATATTTCGAAAACATCTCCTGATGTGCGAGTAGTAGGGCGTTTAAATAAAGAAAAATGTGCCCTTTATATAGATTACTCGGGACCAGGTCTTTCTCGTCGCGGATACCGTCCATATCAAGGTGAAGCCCCTATTAAAGAGCACTTAGCAGCGGCTTTGGTTAACCGCTCTGGTTGGTTAGAAGATACATCACGCCCACTGTTTGATCCCTGTTGTGGTTCTGCAACGCTTTTAATTGAAGCGGCAATGATGGCGTGGAATATTGCACCGGGTCTTTATCGAAAAGAGTTTGCATTTCAATCACTTCCTGGATTTCGCCCATTAAAATTTAAAGAATTGAAACAACAATTAAAAGATAAACAAACCACCCAAAAGCTTTACCTAATTGGTAATGACATTGATGGACGTGTGTTAGATAAAGCACGCCAAAATATTGAACATTTGCCGTTTGCAAAATTTATTCAGCTAAAACAAGCGGATGCTAATAAATTAACGGCGGTAGCAAAACAGCCAGGTGTGGTTTTATCAAACCTACCTTATGGTGAACGTTTAGGTGAAAAAGCTGAGCTGGTAAATTTATATCGCCATTTAGGCGATGCCTTTAAAAAGCATTTTAAATATTGGCATTTAGCGCTTTTTGCTACCGATATTAGTCTATTAGCGCTTCTGAAACTTGCAAAGAAAAAGCAATACAAACTTAAAAACGGTCCGTTAGATTGTGTATTAAATCTTTATGATTTAGATGAGAAAAACACCGAACAATCGCGCGAAACAAAGCTTAACTATGATGGTTCAATGGCTTTTGCAAACCGCCTTAAGAAAAACAAACAAGGCCTAAAATCATGGCTTAAAAAAGAGGGGGTTAGTTGTTACCGTTTGTATGATGCAGATATTCCTGAATACAATGTTGCAGTTGATGTGTATAACGAATACTTAGTTATTTATGAATATGCACCGCCTAAAACCATTGATGAAGTAACCGCGGAAAAACGCTTACAAGATGTAATATATTTAAGTGCACAAACGCTTGATATTGCACCAAGTAATATTGTGGTCAAGCAGCGTAAACAGCAAAAGGGTAGCGCGCAGTATCAAAAAGCACAGCGTACCGATAAATCTAAAAATAATATGACAGTTGAAGAGTATGGTGTGAAATTTAAAGTTAATTTACACGATTACTTAGATACAGGTTTATTTTTAGATCACCGTTTGGCAAGACGTTATATTCAACAAAATTGCAAAGACTTACGTGTACTAAATTTATTCGCATATACCTGCAGCGCATCAACACACGCTGCAGTTGGTGGCGCAAAGTCAGTTACCAGTGTTGATATGAGCAATACCTACTTAAAGTGGGGACGTGAAAACTTTGCTTTAAATAATTTAAACAGTCCACGTTATCACTTTGAACAAGCGGATTGCTTAGCGTGGCTTGAACAAGCAAAAGGTCAATTTGATTTTATCTTTTTGGATCCGCCAACGTTTTCAAATTCAAAACGAATGAAAAAAGAATTTGATGTTCAGCGCGATCACATTAAATTGTTCACCTGGGTAAAACGTATACTTGCACCAAATGGTACTTTGTTATTTTCGAATAATAAGCGCAGTTTTACGATGAATGAAGAAGGTTTACTCGATTTAGGTCTTATTGCTGAAAATATTAGTGAAAAAACACTTTCTCCTGACTTTAAACGCAATAAACAAATTCATAATGCATGGTTAATTCGTAATGCCTAACATCACGCTTTATCATACTGATGGCTGTCATTTATGTGAGCAGGCCTTTGATTTATTAATACAAGCAGGCCTTGAAGAAAATGTTAACTTGATTGACATTGTAGAAAGCGAAGCGCTGATGGCTGAATACCAAACAAACATTCCTGTTGCACAATTTAACACAGGAACTAAATTATTTTGGCCGTTTACTCTTGAAGACATTTTAAATAATAAGTAAGCATGGATTTAATAAGAATTACAGGTGCCCAGCTGGCGTTCGGCACTCATCCTTTACTCAATAACGCCGACATGCTCATCGAAAGTGGTGAGCGAGTATGTATCGTAGGTCGAAATGGTGCGGGTAAATCAAGTTTGCTTAAAGTACTTGATAGCCAAATTCAACTTGATGACGGAGAAATTAACCGTTTAAGTGGATTGAAAATAGCGCGCCTTGAGCAAGACCCACCTAAAGGTGCAAACGGCACTGTTTTTGATTATGTTGCCAATGGTTTACCTCATATTGCATCGTTACTGATTGAATACCATGAAGTAAGTGCCAAGTTAAGTCATGACAATAGCGAGAAAGTGCTAAAACAGTTTGAACGTTTGTCTTCGCAGTTAGAAGCTAACGACGGCTGGCGTTTTGAAACGCAAATTAATCAAGTATTAAGTCAACTAGAACTTGACCCTAATAGCGATTTAACATCGCTTTCAGGTGGTTGGCTTCGTAAAGTGGCACTTGCTAAAGCATTAGTAGGTGAACCTGATTTATTATTACTTGATGAGCCTACCAACCACTTAGATGTTGCCAGCATTGAATGGTTAGAAAAGTTTCTAAGAGAATTTAGTGGCGCAATTGTATTTATTTCTCACGATCGTGCCTTTATTCGTTCTATGGCGACACGTATTCTTGATTTAGACCGCGGTAAGCTAGTTTCTTACCCTGGCAATTATGAAAAGTACTTAGAACAAAAAGAGCATGCATTAAAGGTTGAAGAAAGCCAAAATGCTTTGTTTGATAAAAAACTCGCTGAAGAAGAAGCGTGGATCCGTCAGGGCATTAAAGCCCGTCGAACGCGTAATGAAGGTCGAGTGCGTGCACTTAAACAGCTCCGTGTTGAGCGAAAAGCAAGGGTAGAACGTCAAGGAAAAGCAGACTTTAACATTGAAAGTGCACAGCGTTCAGGCAAGCTAGTATTTGAAGCTAAGGGTATTAGCCAAGGATTTACAAACAAACCAATTGTGAAAGACTTCTCAACATTAGTTATGAGAGGCGATCGTATTGGTTTAGTAGGGCCAAATGGCGTAGGTAAAACTACCTTGCTTAAAATTTTATTTGGTGAATTGTCACTAGATTCAGGCAAAGTAAAACAAGGTGTTAACCTGGAAGTTGCTTACTTTGATCAATATCGTGCCGTACTTGATGAAGAAGCAAGCGTGCAAGACAACGTTGCTGACGGTAAGCAAGAAGTCAATATTGGTGGTCGTAGCCGACATGTGCTTGGATATTTACAAGACTTCCTATTTCCACCTGCACGCGCTCGCTCGCCGGTTAAATCTCTGTCTGGTGGTGAGAAGAACCGTCTTTTACTTGCCAAACTGTTCTTAAAGCCTAGTAACATATTAGTGCTCGATGAACCAACCAATGACCTTGATGTTGAAACGCTTGAGCTTCTCGAAGAAATTTTAGCGAATTATCAAGGTACTGTATTGGTTGTGAGTCACGACCGTGAATTTATTGATAATACATGTAGCACTGTTTGGGGCTTTTTGGGTGACGGTAAAGTAGTTGAAGTTGTTGGTGGTTATCAAGACTTTCAAAATTATGCTGCGTTACTTGCTGAAAGAAATGCAACTGAACAAAAACAAAATGACACAGAAAACGACAAAAAAATCAGCGATAAGCCTTTAGCAAAAAAATCAGGCAAGTTATCATACAAATTAAAACGAGAACTCGAAGAGCTACCGGCTTTATTAGAATCGCTTGAACAAGAAGTTGAAGAACTTCAGGAAGTTGTTAATTCTCCAGATTTTTTTAAGCAAGATAGTGAGCAAACTCAGAAAACCTTGAACCAATTACAACAAGCAGAGTCGAAGCTTGAAACCGCTTTTATGCGTTGGGAAGAATTGGAACAGTTACAGGATCAGTAGTAGGAATAAAAATGAAATATAAATTACTTGCAGCGGCAGTTTTTGCTGCAATCACGCCTCAGGTTCAAGGCGCTACTCCATATGTTTTAGAAGAACTTGGTAACCTTAGTTACGCAAAGCACGCATTTGTAACTGATATGAATGAAGCCGGTCAAGCAATTGGTATGGCCCAAGGAGTGTTTGATATTACAATTGATATTGCTGAACTGGATTTTGATGATTCGCGCATAAAAAATTATTACGATGCACGCAAGCGCGATTTTGAAAACATAGATCAGGAGATCACTTTTACTTTAGAAGATATCCAAAATGGCACGATTAATGGGGATGCACAGCAGTTTTTACAAGATTTCCTGAAAGAATATTACACAGATAGTCAACTTCAGAAAATTTCGGCGAATCAAAGCTTAGAATATAATGTTGCTATTGAATTTAATAATCCCACAACAGAAAATGTATTTTTTGATGTTGAGCATACTGATTATGATGGTTTAACCCGATCTGTTGAAAATATATACACTGCAATTTCCGAAGATGGCGTCAAAGTAGGTTGGGGCTCTGCCCCTTATACGAAAGTAGAGTTTACCCCTGACGGGCAGACACAAACTGAAATCCATTACCAACGAGATTTTACTCGCCGCGCATTTGTAATTACTGCTGAAGGTGGACGTGTAGATCTTATGCCAATTGAGCAAATGTACGGGGGGATTTCTATCGCAACAGCCATTCAAAAGGTTGCGAGTGGCTATGAAGTAGTCGGTGAATCTTCAGTAAGTATTGCATCTGATGCATTAGATAGGTTAGAGGAACGCTGTGATGGTAAGCAACTTCCCCTTGAGATTTGCTATGAAAGCTACGTGACATCCTCGAGTTCTGCCCTATATAATCGTCACGCTACGAAATGGGTCCTTGATAATGACTTTAATGTTATAGATACCATTGATTTAGGTATAGGTATTATTCCTGATGAAGATGAGCAAAAAGATGCTTGGGTAAGCTCTGCGCTTGCTGTTAATTCAAATGATATTGCGGTGGGTTACTCTGTAGTGCGTTATCGTGATGGCGATAACATTACGCTTTATCCAGTGTATTACAAAGATGGAAGTGTTATCGAATTTATTGATGAAGAAAACTATCGTCCTGGTGGTCGTGCTTTAGCCATTAATAACTCAAATATTATCACTGGTTATGCAATTGAACGAATAGAAGGTACAGATCGCAGTAAATTTTTCTATCATGATATATCCTCTGGAGAAACTCGTTTTCCAAAAGATTTCTTCAAAAGTAGTTCCGCAGTAGCAAATGATATCAATGACAATGGTTTAATTGTCGGTCAAGCTGAAGTTGAAACAACATCATCAGCAAGACGTCGTCGTGAAGGCTTTATTTACAACATTAATACAGAATCATTTACTAATCTAAATGATTTACTGCCTTGTTATGCCAGTGATGGAGAAACAACATATCCGTATGTAGTGGCAGAAGCAATGGGGATCAACAATGATGGCACTATTTTTGGAACAGCTACTAAAACTGTAGATAAACGTGATGCACAAGGTAATGTGGTAGTAGATAGCACTGGTAAAGTTAAACAAGAAAGTATTGTTGTTGCTGTAAAACTTACTTATAACCCAAATGGTGTAGCAGAACCATGTCCACCAAAAGAAAAAGAAACCTATGAGCGTCAAGGCGCTTCTACAGGCTTGATTGGCTTATTACTTCTTCCGCTTGTGGCAATAAGAAGACGATTTTTCAAATAGCATAAAAAAACCTCACAAATTTGTGAGGTTTTTTTTGATTTTAAAAGTACTAAAAATTTATTTTTTATTATTACGAGCTTTCCATTGTTTTAGCACTGAATAGCGCCAAAGGTAATCAATACCGAAATACCCGATAGCAGATGCAGCAGCGGCACATACCAAACTGCCTACCATAAATGCAGGTCCAATACTGGATAAACTGTCGATAAACCATTGCCAATTGGCTTCAAAAGTAAAATCTTGTTTTTGCTGACCTAGCACCAAATAACCAACTAAATAGTTAAAATAAAAAATTGGTGCCATAGTTAAAGGGTTAGTGATCCACACTAAAGCAACCGAGAGCGGCAAATTAACGCGAAATGGAATTGCAATTGCAGCACTAAGCAGCATTTGAAAAGGAACCGGAATAAATGCCCAAAATAAGCCCACAGCGAATGCACCACGTGCAGAACGTCTATTTAAATGCCATAAATTTGCATCATGTAATACGTCACCAAAAATACTAAGCGTTTTGTTTTGCTTAATCTTGTTGTGATCTGGTAACAACTTTTGGATCGTCTTTTTTGGCATCGCGGTATACATCTTCCTTTTTGGCAAAGCATTGCATGCTTTGTTCTAGGCTGCATATTGTCGCTATTTTTACTCAATACGCCAGTCTTTTTTTTAACAATTACACTGGTTGTACTAGTGGGTGTATTAACAATATCTAATCTTAAGACAAAGATTGTTGTTATAAGTGCGCTTTTATTCGGTTTGGCATATCCAATTATCTACTACCACTGCGCATATGATACTCACTTGAGTTACATCGAATTACAGCAAAAACAGCTAATTAAAGGTAAAGTTGAGCGTATTGATGACTATTTATATACCTATCGGCTGAGTGTCAAACCAGCTGTTTTAGGCACAGAAAAAATAGCTAAATACAAAAAACTTACACTACAACTTTATTTAACCAAACAGAGTTTCGATAAAAACACTGTGAGAATAGGGGATACAATTACAACACGTGCTAAATTAAAACCCATTGTGCCCGTCGTAAATGAGGGAATTTTTGATCGCCGTCTTTATAATTTTTATCACGGCATAAAATATAAAGGCAGCATTAGCAATAACAGTCTATTTAAAGTAACTCGCGAAGATAACAAGCAAAGAGCGCGATTTTTAAACTTCTCAGAATATTCTTGGCTTTACTCAGCTGTTTTATTTGGCGATACCAGCAAAATGCCAAGAGACTTTAAACATATATCAAGACAGTTAGGCATTTCACACTTATTTGCCGTTTCAGGGTTACATATGACGATTGTGTTTGCTTTTAGTTATTGGATTATTAGGGTTTGCTGTCTGCTTTTTAATAAATTTAATCGTTTAAAGGTATTACCACTTTTAGTAGGTATTCTATCTTGTGCTTTATATTTACACTTTTCTAATTATGCCACTTCAGCGCAACGTGCCTTTATAATGCTTTGTGCTTTTTGCATCTGCTGGCAAATAAATCGAGCATACATTGGCTATCGAGCGCTTATGTTTGCGTTACTTTGTGTATTTATTTTTAACCCATTTGTGCCGTTAACTGTTGGTTTTTATTTTTCGTTTGCTGCGGTGTTAAGTATTCTTCTTTCGCTCGATTTAATCAAAAAATTTAAAATTAGGTCTTACTTAGCTAAATTTTTCGTTGTTCAAGTTGCTATTACAATAACGTTAATACCAGTTACGGTGTTTTTTTTTAATGGTTTTAGCATTTATAGTTTGTTTGTAAATTTAATTGCCATTCCTTTTTTCTCTGTTGTGCTCATGCCGGGCATCTTATTGGTTTCGTTACTATCAGCACTATTGCAAACAGATTTATTTATACTCTTACTTGAACCACTACTTGCTCTGATTGTGGCTAGCATTAATGAATTTAATGATATTGGCTCTTGGCTAAATTTGCCGAGTATCAGTTGGCAACTAACAGTTTTGCTGCTGATAAGTAGTCTACTTTTGCTTTACACCAGTTATTCACTTTATTTAACACTGCCATTAATGGTGTTTTACTTATCACAAGCAAGTTTTAACCAAGAGCAATTGGTGATCAGGGTATTAGATGTAGGTCATGGATTGGCAGTGCTGTTAAGTTACAATAACCAAGCTGTTTTATATGATGTCGGCGCAAAATACAGTGATTATAGTTATGTAAAAAGTGTGATTTTGCCAACATTAAGAATCAATAATCTTAGATTGATGCGTACAGTGATAAGCCATGATGATAATGATCACAGTGGCGGTTTAACCCATATTATTGAAAATGGCAAATTATCTACCATCAGTGGCTATGGCAAAGCATGTAGCTTTAAGGCTAACTGGTTAAGTAATATCACATTTGAATCAATTTCGAAAAACTCAATGTTTAAATCTGACAATAATAATTCCTGTGTAGTTTTAGTTACTTATAAACATTTTAAGTTGTTGTTAACAGGGGATATAGAGAAGAAAAGAGAACAGGCTCTTTTAAATGATAGAAGAATTGCTGATATTGATGTGCTTATTTCACCACATCATGGAAGTAACAGCTCGTCAACTGACGCGTTTATAAAGCATACTAATCCGTCCTGGGTGTTACATTCAGTAAATGCATATAATCGTTGGAAATTCCCTTCGCTAAAAGTGGTTGAGCGTTATGCTTCAAATAATATAAAACAGTTAGCCACATACCATGGTGCAATCAAAGTAAGTGTAACAGATACAAACTACGCAGTTAGTTCGCAAAAACAGCTAAAAAATTATTGGTTTCTAGTCGATTAACACTCGGTTCGACTTGGGTTTTACCAATAGGCGCTATACAATAAGCACAAATCAACTTAAGTTTCACTCATGTCGACCTCATCAGAATATTACAAACGCTTATTAACCTATGTAAAGCCCCATAAACTTGCTGCTACTTTTGCCATAATAGGTATGCTGGGCTATGCCGCAATGGATGGTCTTTTTGTATATTTGATGGATCCATTTATTGAACAAGGGTTAACCGCTAAGAATCAAGAAGTCATGAAATGGGCACCAGTAGTCGTTATTCTGTTGGTACTTTTCCGTGGGCTATTTAACTTTGTCTCAAGCTATTGCTTAGCAAATGTGGGCTCACACGTGGTGATGGCCATTCGCAAAGAATTATTTGCTAAATTACTTCATTTACCGGTGTCATTTCACGATCAGCATTCAACTGGAGAGCTAATCTCAAAGATCACTTTTGATGCAGAGCAAGTACAAACAGCGATAACAAAAGCCTTAATCACCATAGTAAGAGAAGGCGCATTTGTTGTTTTCTTGGTAATTAATATGTTAGTGGCAAGCTGGCAATTATCATTGTTATTTATTCTAGTTGTACCGGTTGTAGCTGTTATTGTATCAGTTGTTTCTAAGCGGTTTCGCGTTATTGCAAAACGCATTCAAGATGCAATGGGTGGCGTAACCCGCGCGTCTGAGCAAATGGTAAAAGGGCATAAAGTTATTCATTCATTTGGTGGTCAAGAAATTGAACAGCAACGTTTTGCTGATGTAAATAACCGTAACCGTCAACAACGTGTAAAGATGGATGCGACAAAAGCACTGAGTGTTGCCAGTATTCAAATTATTGCAGCATCAGCAATAGCAATGGTGTTGGCCGCAATTGGCTTCAACCTTGTTGAACCAATTTCTACAGGTGCGTTTGTTAGCTTGTTAACTGCAATGATGATGATGTTGCGCCCTTTAAAACAGCTATCAAACGTAAATGTAGAATTGCAGCGCGGTATCGCTGCAGCAAAAAGTATTTTTGATATTTTAGATTTAGATAACGAAATAGATACAGGCTCAAAAACGCTGGAAAAATGTGATGGTCATATCACCATTGAGAATTTGTCGTTTGCCTACCCAAATACAGAGCGCAATATTCTAAACGAACTGTCGATGGATATTAAACCTGGGCAATCCGTTGCATTAGTTGGCCGCTCGGGTTCTGGTAAATCAACACTTTCTAACTTATTACCTCGTTTTTACGATACCTATACGAGTGGTGATATTAAACTTGATGGTCTATCGCTAAATAGCTTTGATTTAACTTGGTTGCGCGAACAATTTGCCATCGTGTCGCAACAAGTTGTGTTATTCAACGATACGATTGAGAACAACATTACTTACGGTTTTAAAGGTGAGATCACTTCGGAAAAACTACAAAAAATTGTTGATCAATCACATGTTTGGGAATTTGTTAAAGATTTACCAGAAGGTTTACAAACCATTGTCGGCGAAGATGGCGTAATGCTATCAGGTGGTCAACGTCAACGCATTGCAATTGCACGTGCACTTCTTAAAAATGCGCCAATTTTAATTTTAGACGAAGCTACATCAGCACTTGATACTGAGTCAGAAAAATTAATTCAACATGCGTTAAACGACTTAATGAAAGGCCGCACTTCGATTGTTATTGCGCATCGTTTATCAACGATAGAGAATTCTGATGTTATTTATGTTTTGGATAAAGGCCAAATAATCGAGTCGGGCTCGCATACTGAGTTACTTGAGAAGCAAGGAGCTTATTTAGCGCTTCAAAAAATGCAGGCAAATGATTAATGAAGCTAGTTGAACGCAGTTGGTACAGCAAATTCGGCATTACATGGTTGCTATTTCCTCTTAGCGCGCTGTTTTACTTGGTTGCTAAATACCGTTTTTATACTCAGCGTAAACTACAAAACCAAAGTGATAAGCCCAAAGTGATAGTTGTTGGCAACATTGCAGTTGGCGGTACGGGTAAAACACCTTTCACAGTGTTTCTTGTTGAACATTTAAAAAAGCTGGGCCTGCGTGTTGCGGTAATTTCACGAGGCTATGGTGGTGAAGTTCAATCTAAACCCTTGTTAGTTGATGAGAATGTTAGCGCAGAGCAATGTGGCGATGAACCAAAACTGATTGCCCTTAGGTGTAAAGTACCCGTTGTGGTTTATCCAAAAAGAAATGAAAGTATTGCATTTTTAAACAACAAGTATTCATTAGATGTCATTATTGCCGATGATGGTTTACAACATTACCAAATGCCAAGAGCTATTGAGTTATGTATTGTTGATGCTAGTAGACGCTTTGGTAACAAATTAGTTTTACCTGTGGGCCCTTTAAGAGAGCCATGTTCCAGGCTAAAACATGTTGACCTAACAATATATAACGGTGATACGTGCAATATTGGGTATACCCTCGTTGTTGATGGTGTATACCGAGTGAAAGATCAAAAAGAAATTACCGATTTCAACGAGCCGTTAACCTTGATTAGTGCCATTGGTAACCCATCGCGCTTTGAGAAAACAGTTGATGAAATGAATATTAAGGTGCTCGGTCATCATATATTTAAAGATCATCATAATTATCAAGATACTGACTTTGCAATGCTAACAGGTCCATTGTTAATGACTGAAAAAGACGCTGTAAAATGTCAGGCATTTGCAAAATCAAATTGGTACTACTTAAAAGTATCAGCACAACCAACACAACAATTGCTCAACAAACTTGGGCAGTTATTAAACGACAAAGGGATCCATAACCATGGCATTTGATACTAAATTACTTGAAATTATTGCCTGCCCAGTAACTAAAGGTCATCTTAAGTTTGATAAAGAAAATCTAGAACTTATTAGTACTCAAGCAAAGCTTGCTTATCCAGTACGCGATGATATTCCGGTGTTATTAGAAGAAGAAGCGCGTGAATTAACACTTGAAGAGGTTGAAAAGTGGAATTCGTAGTCGTTATTCCCGCGCGTTATGCATCGAGTCGTTTGCCTGCTAAACCCCTTGCGGATATTCAAGGTAAACCTATGGTACAACACGTTTATAAAAAAGCACTAGCCTCAGGCGCTCAGCGCGTTATTGTGGCAACAGATCACCCAGCGATATTCGATGTTGTAACCAAGTTTGGTGGTGAGGCTTTGATGACTCGAGAAGACCATGATTCAGGTACAGAACGTTTAGCTGAAGTAGTCGAAAAATTAGCACTTTCAGAAGATACCATTGTTGTAAATGTACAAGGTGATGAGCCATTAATTCCACCTGAAAATATTTCACAAGTAGCGAGGCTATTAGCATCAGATAGTGCACCGATGGCGACATTAAGTGTCGCAATTACGGATGTAGAAGAAGCCTTAAACCCGAATGCAGTTAAAGTGGTTGCAGATAATCAAAATAACGCAATTTACTTTTCACGTGCAACCATTCCATATGACCGAAATCGTTTTCTTGGTAAAGATGCAATTTCTGAAATAGGGGATTTTTATCAACGTCACATTGGTATTTATGCTTACCGTGCTGGGTTTATAAAAGAATATATTTCACTTGAGGTGTCTCCTCTTGAGCAAATTGAATCACTTGAGCAATTACGCGTACTTTATCATGGCAAAAAAATTAAAGTACAAACAGCTGTAATCGCACCGCAACCAGGTGTTGATACGCCAGAAGATTTAGCAAAAGTGAATGCGTTTCTAGCTAAGTAAGCAATGGTACTTAATATAATTTACAGCTGTGAAGATTTTTATGTTGTTGAAAAACCGCATAACGTTAGTTTTCATAGTGAAGAGGGAGTAGGGTTTTTTGCAAGCTTTGAACAGCAAGTAAACGAATCTCTTTTTCCCGTTCACCGCCTTGATAAAATGACATCAGGCCTTGTTTTAATGGCGCGAAATAAAAAAGCAGCCACTGAATTTGGTGAGATGTTTAGTCAAAAGCAGCAAGGTAATATTAGTAAATACTATGTTTCGATTGCCAAAGGTAAACCGACAAAAAAACAAGGTTGGGTAAAAGGAGACTTAGTTAAATCACGTCGCGGTTGCTATAAGTTACAAAAAACCACAGAAAACCCATCAATTACGCGTTTTGTTTCATGTTTAATTTCACCTGGACTACGTTTGTATTTATTACAACCAATCACAGGTAAAACGCATCAATTGCGTGTAGTTCATAAAAGTTTAGCAGTGCCGATATTAGGTGATGAACGCTATGGAGCAGATGCAAGTGAGCGCGGTTACCTTCATGCATTTGCACTAAAGTTTAATTTTAAAGGCACTGATTATTCGTTTTTAAATATGCCAAAAACTGGGTTATATCAACAGCCTGAAGTAATTTCCCTGATTCAACAATGGCAACAGCCATGGCACGTTTTTAATTAAGATAAATGGAACACTTATGACAGAGTCATATCAGAATCGCTTTGGCGGCATCGCACGTTTATATGGCGTTAAACAACAAGCGCTACTTTTAAACGCACATTTTTGCGTTATTGGTATCGGTGGTGTTGGCAGTTGGGTTGCAGAAAGCTTAGCACGTACTGGCATTGGTAATATAACGTTAATTGATTTAGATGATATCTGTGTTACCAATGTAAATAGACAAATTCATGCGCTATCTTCAACAATTGGAGATGCAAAAGTCGATGCAATGGCGAGTAGAATTAGTGAAATTAATCCAGACTGTAAGGTAAGTATTGTTGATGATTTCCTGACGCTTGAAAATATCAAAGAGCATATTCAAAACTTCGATTATGTAATTGATTGTATTGATCAAGTGAAAGTAAAAGCGGCACTCATTGCTCATTGTAAGCGAAATAAATTACCTATAATTACTATTGGTGGCGCAGGTGGTCAAATCGACCCAAGTCAAATCAGAATAGGGGACGTAGCTAAAACCAAGCAAGATCCTTTGCTTGCAAAAGTACGTTATTTATTGCGTAAACAATATAACTTTTCAAATAACCCAAAACGAAAGTTCAGTGTTGATTGTATCTATTCAGAAGAACAACTTGTGTATCCATCCACTGATGGCTCAGTTTGCCATGCAAAAGCGGGCGCTGACGGTAATATGAATATGGATTGCCAGACGGGCTTTGGCTCACTTACCATGGTAACTGGCAGTTTTGCGTTCTTTGCTGCTGCAAGAAGTGTGAAAAAATACCTAGAGAAATGTGAGCGTAACAATCAAGTATAGAAACTTTGATTGTTAGCTATACATTTAAATTATAACAATTGCATACAATATATTTAGTTTACTTGGTAACACTAACTATTTTGTATTGCAAAATCAGAAATTTTTTGAGCAATTGCTAGAATTCCATTACCTCTACTTGGGCTTAAATGTTGAATAAGCCCAAGAGATTCAAACTCAGATTGAATATTTATTCGTTTAAATTCATCAATTGTCAGTCCATTAACCATTGAGCAAATAATAAATATAAGCCCTTTAACAATACGCGTATCTGAATCGGCACTGACAACTAAACGTTCTTCACTTTCATCAAAATCGATATATAACCATACGTTGCTTTCACATCCATGTACTTTTACGTCGTCAATTTTTAATTCATTTGG
>NZ_JBFKMX010000015.1:0-48313 GCF_041629635.1 Pseudoalteromonas sp.
CGGTGTATCAGGCTGATAATATTGGTCACTTTGGCCTGGCGTTAAGTGCCTATGCACACTTTACATCGCCAATTCGCCGTTACCCTGACTTAGTTGTGCATCGCGCAATTAAAGCAATCTGAAAAGAACAGGGGCAAAAAACCTCGGGCGAATATGCCTATATTCAAGATGAGGTCGATCAGTTAGGTGAGCAGTGCTCAATGACTGAACGTCGCGCTGATGATGCAACCCGTGAAGTAGCTGATTGGCTTAAGTGCGAATTTATGCAAGACCGCGTAGGCGAAGTATTCAGCGGTGTGATTTCATCGGTGACAAACTTTGGCTTATTTGTGCGCTTAAATGACTTATATATCGACGGTATGGTGCATGTTACATCACTTGGTAACGACTACTATCATTTCGATGGTAAAAAGCATTGTTTAATTGGTGAAAATAGCCGCAAAGTTTTCCGTATGGGTGACCCAATTGATGTGCAGGTAGCGTCTGTTAGCCTTGATGACCGCCGCATTAATTTAACGCTAGGTGAAGAAACGGGGCAAGACCGCTATTCACGTCGTCGTGCACAAAAAGCTGTCAATGAAGCAACCAGTGTGCGCGACCAACTGCGTGCAGGGGCTATTCCTGATAAAGGCAAAGGTAAGGGTAGAGCAAAACCTGATGGTAAATCATCGGGCAAGCCATCTGGCAAACCTACTAAAAAAAGCAAAGCAGGTAAAAAATCTGCCAGCAAAACTAAATCGAAAGCTTCGGCTGCTAAAAAGCGCCCGGGCAAAAATGCAAGAAAACGTGCAAAGAGCTAATTAAATGAGTAACGAATTAATTTTTGGCTTTCACTCAGTGGAAGCAATTTTAAACAGCGAACCTGAGCGCTTTATCGAAATTTACGCGCTTAAAGGCCGTGAAGATAAACGCTTAAACCCGATTATTAATTTGGCACGTCAGTTTGGTGTGTCTATCCAGTTTATGCAGCGTAAAGCACTCGATGATAAAGCCAAAGGTGAACAGCACCAAGGCATTATTGCCCGCGTTAAAGAGGGTAAAAAGTACAACGAGAAAGATCTCGACCAGATCATCGCCAATAGCGATACGCCGTTTTTATTAGTACTTGATGGCGTAACTGACCCGCATAACTTAGGTGCCTGTTTACGTAATGCTGATGCCGCGGGTGTTGATGCGATTATTGTACCAAAGGATAAATCAGCCAAGCTCAATGGCACTGCGCGTAAAGTAGCGTGTGGCGCGGCTGAAACCGTACCGCTAGTGCAGGTAACAAACCTTGCGCGTACACTGCGTGATATTAAAGAAATGGGTGTATGGGTAGTTGGCACTGCTGGCGAAACGGATATTGAAGTTTTTGATGCAAAACTAACAGGCCCAATGGCAATTGTAATGGGAGCTGAAGGTTCAGGCATGCGCCGCTTAACTCGCGAACATTGTGATGAGCTGGTAAAAATTCCAATGGTGGGTACGGTATCAAGCTTAAATGTATCGGTGGCAACGGGTATTTGTTTATTTGAAGTATTGCGCCAACGCAGAGCTTAATTTTTAAGCATAAAAAAGCCGCGATTAACGCGGCTTTTTTGACTCAATTTGGCTATAAGTAAGTTACTTCACCAAGTTTTAATGACTCTAACTCTGCTTTTATTTTGGCTACATCGCCAACAATTACCCAGGTTAGTTTATCTTTATTGATAAGCTCTTTTGCTTGTAGTTTAACATTGTTTAATGTGACGCTTTCTACCTTCTCACCGTAATGCTCTAAGTAAGTAACGTCTTTACCCTGCTTATAAGCTTCAGATAATGAGCTTAATAGAGCCCATTTCTTTTCGTACTTGCCTGGTAATTTAGCTACCTTATTGCTTTGTACTTTAGTCAATTCTTCCTTAGTTGCAGGGTTGTTATTTGTATAGCCATCAAGTTCTTTTAAGATTTCGTTAATCGACTCTTTTGTTTTGTCTGTTTGCACTGGCGCATAAACAAAGAATGGAGATTGACCATTTACTGTTAACATGGCTGAACGAGCACCATATGACCAACCTTTGTCTTCACGAAGGTTCATATTAATACGAGAAGTAAACGAACCGCCTAAGATGGTATTCATAATATCTAGTTTAATATCTTGGTCATTTGACAGTTGACTGCGAGACGGCCCAAGTAAACCTGCAACGATTAATGATTGAGGTGAATCAGGCTTATCCAGTACGTATATTTTTGGTTTGTTGCCATTAGCCACATTTGATAAATGCACCTGAGGTTTTGCAGAGCGTGGCGTTTTCCAACTTGCCAGAGTGTTATTAAGAGTGCTTGTTAACTCATCCATCGAGATATCACCAACCACAACTAAACGTGCATTATCTGGGCGTAACCAAGTTGATTTAAAGTTTACTAAATCATCACGAGTAAATGCTTGTACGGTATTTTCATAACCAGAACCAGTAAGTGGTTGAGCGTAAGCGTGGTTATCACCATATAAACGAGGAGGTAACTCTCGCAATGCATTGCTCATAGGTGTTGATTTTTCTTTTTTGATGCCATCAAGTGTTAACTTGCGGACACGTTCTATATCTTGCTCAGAAAATGCTGGGTCAAGTAAGGCTTGCGAGAATAGCTCAGCACTGCGTTGCCAGTTTACTTTTAGGGCACTTAAACTTAAATTAGCATCATCTAAGCTCGCACCTGAATATAGGCTAGCGCCAATTTTTTCTAATTCAGCAGCCTGTTCTAAGCTTGATAGCTCACTGGTTCCTTCACGCAACATTTTCATCGTAAATAATGCTAGACCGGCCTTATCACCTGTGGTTGCCGCATAGCCACCAGCAAAGTTAAGTTCCATATTGATACTAGGTGTGTCTGAGCGCTGAGCGAGTACGACTTCTAAGCCATTATCTAAGCGTGCAGTTTGTATCTCTGGTAATTTTAACTCTGGTAGTGAATTAACACTTGGTACTTTGCTGCGATCTGCACTTACATCAGAGTGTGCTAATTTATCAAAAGGCTTAATTGTTAGTACAAAATCACCATCAGTTAGCCATTTCTTGCCAGCTTTCATCAGGTCTTCTGCGGTTGCAGAGTTTTGTGTCGCTTGTTGCTTTTTATAGAAAGTCGGATCGTTATGATAAACCATGCCTGAGGCTAAAATATCTGATTTACCGCCAAAACCACCAACACCTTCAACATTCTTAACCCAACCCGCTGCATTTGAGAATTTAATGCGGTTTAGCTCTTCCAGAGTAGGACCTTCGTTGATTAATTTTGCTAACTCCTCATCGACAATCGCTTCTACTTCATTTAAATCAACCCCAGGTAAGGTATCTGCACCAATCATAATTTGGCCAGCCATAGCGCGTGAGTAGTTGTAAGCAAATACCATAGAGGCTTTTTGCTCTTGGTAGACAAGACGTTTATATAGTCGACTGTTTTTACCACCCGCCAATACATCCGCTAAAAGTGATAAATACTCGCTATCAGCGGTGCCTTTCTCGGCGGTATTCCACACTTTTAATAGGCGAGGGTTGGGAACGCGATCTTGCATGGTCATGCGCTTGGTGCCAGTGCGCTTGGCAACCCAAGCATCGATTTGTGCAACAGGTTTACCTGGTTTAATGTCACCAAAGTATTTATTTGCTTTTTCTTTAGCGGTTGCCACATCAATATCACCAGCCAGCACTAATACAGCATTGTTCGGGCCATAATAATCTTTAAACCACTGATGTACATCATCAAGTGATGCCGCATTTAAATCTTCCATAGAGCCAATTACTGACCACGAGTATGGGTGACCTTTCGGGAAAGTATTTTCGGCTACAGCTCCCCACATTGAGCCATAAGGACGCGCTTCACCTTGACGCTTTTCATTTTGTACAACGCCACGTTGCTCATCGAGTTTTTCTTGAGTAACTGCGCCAAGTAAATGACCCATACGATCAGATTCCATCCACAGCGCCATATCTAATGCGGTTGTTGGGACGTTTTGGAAGTAGTTGGTGCGATCACTATTGGTGGTACCATTTTGCTCGGTAGCACCTGCTTTTTCAAATGGACCAAAATACTCATCATTGTAATTTTCAGTACCGTTAAACATTAGATGCTCAAATAAATGAGCAAATCCTGTTTTGCCTAATTTTTCATGCTTTGAACCTACTTTGTACCATACATTTACCGCAACAATAGGCGCTTTTTTATCCGTGTGAACTACAACGGTTAAGCCATTATCCAGCGTAAAAGTTTCATAATTGATATCGACACTTGGTAAGTTGCTAACGGCAACTTGGCTTGTTGATTCAGTATTAGTGGTTGTGCTATTGCATCCTGAAATTGCTAATGAAACCGCTACGGTTAATGCTGATAGGGTAAGTTTTTGCATTGTTATTCCTTTAAGAACTATTTACTGTGTTGATAAGTTATACAACATGAACTGTTTTTAATTTTCAACAAGCTATTTTTAATGGATGTAAATAACCAGATAAAAAAACAGTGATTGCAATCGTTTTAGGGAGGTGAAGTTACTAAATTAATTGTAAGTAAATATTAATGGTGCAGGTATGTATTTTAGATAAGGTACTTAACTGGGCTTTCAACAACAAAGCATGTCTTGGTATAATAGTTAATTCACTGTCGCTTTGAGAATGATGTATGTTCAAGTTTATCGTTAAATTACACCCAGAAATATCGATTAAAAGTAAATCGGTTCGCAAACGTTTTACCAAGCTTTTAGCATCGAATGTTAAAAACATGGTTATTCGTGTTCATGAAGATGCGAAAGTAATTCAAAACTGGGACAACATCGTAGTGATGTGTAAAAGCCAAGAGGAAGCAACGCGCCTTGGCTTAATTGATGCACTTCAGCGCGTACCGGGTATTGTGCAGTTTATTGAAGTACAAGAAACCACCTTTGAAACTCTCGATGATATCTATCAGGTTGCTTTAACGCTTAATAAAGAGCGTTTAAAAGGCAAAACGTTCTGTGTACGCTGTAAACGCCAAGGTAAGCATGACTTTACCTCAAGTGATGTTGAGCGTTACGTGGGTGGAGGCTTAAACCAAAATATTGAGGGCGCTCAGGTAAAACTACAAAAACCTGAAATCACAGTAAAAATTGAAGTTAAAAACGAATTTGCTTACGTTATCAAAGAAACTCATTTAGGCTTAGGTGGCTTCCCGCTTCCTACCCAAGAAGATGTATTAAGTTTAATGTCGGGCGGTTTTGATTCTGGTGTAGCAAGCTACTTAATGATGCGAAAAGGTGCGCGTACTCACTTCTTATTCTTTAACTTAGGTGGTGCAACTCACGAGATTGGCGTTAAGCAAGCGAGTTATTACTTATGGAAACAATTTAGCTCAACCCATCGTGTAAAATTTATTAAAGTTGACTTCGAGCCTGTTGTTGCTGAAATTTTAGAAAACATCGAAAACAGCCAAATGGGTGTAGTACTCAAGCGTATGATGATGCGTGCTGGTAGTACGATTGCACAAAAGCTCGGGATTGATGCGTTAGTAACTGGTGAAAGCTTAGGTCAGGTGTCGAGCCAAACATTGGCAAACTTAAACGTGATTGACCGCGTTACAGAAACTTTAATTTTACGTCCGTTAATTCAACACGATAAACAAGAAATTATCGATATTGCACGCAAAATTGGCACCTCTGAAATGGCTGAAGCAATGCCTGAATTCTGCGGTGTTATTTCTAAAAAACCAACGGTAAAAGCCAAGCTTGATAAGATTATTGCAGAAGAAGCAAACTTTGACTTTGATGTGCTTGATACAGTTGTAAATAATGCACGCATTATGTGTATTAAAGAGATTGAAGCAGAAACCAAAGAAGAAGTTAAAGAAGCTGAATCGGCTGCTGAATTGCCAAAGGGTGCGATTGTGATTGATATTCGCTCGCCTGAAGAAGAAGACAGTGATCCGTTAGAGCTGGAAGGTATAGAAGTAAAACACTTGCCGTTTTATAGATTAGCGACACAATTTGGTGATTTACCAAAAGGTGAAGAGTACTATTTATACTGTAAAAAAGGCGTAATGAGCCAATTACAAGCGCTAATTTTGCATGAAGAAGGCTACACTAACGTTAAGGTATATCGCCCTGAATAAGCGTTAAAAAGCGAGAGTTAAATGGGGTTGGGTAGCAATATTCAGCCCCTTTTTTATGGATATAGCCACAAATACTATCGATTTCGGTTTGCTGCTGTTTATACACATCACGATTCATTGATGAATAGTTTTGCGATGTTGCCCGCATCACACGGTAGGTACTTTCAAGCGCTGCACTTAGTGAAATTTCCACATCTTCTTTATTGGCTATAAACACCGCTTCATTTACTAGCCCAAAAATATCGCTAGCATACTGCGGCGATACAAGCGCGCCATTTTTAACTTGATGTACTGCAGTTAATGGATTTATCGCAATATTAATAATCAGTTTTTGCCATAGCAAGGCGCTAATATTTTGCTCGGTAGTGATATTGGGCAAGGCATTTAACAGGCACTCTATTGTTTGTGTTTTTTGGCTATTAGCGTTCAACGCACCAATAAAACTAGCACCAAAGCCAGTATGTTCTACAGCAAAATCTGCGCGTTTAAGAGCCGCCATGCTGGTGGTAAGAAAAAACACCTGTTGCTTGGCAAGCTTTTGCTGTATCAACTCAAGGTTGGGCATACCATTATGGCAGAGGATAACGGTTGAAGTGGTGCACAGTTTGTCTTTAAGGGAATCTAAAACAGTATCGACTTGGTGTGATTTAGTTGGAATGATGAGTTGTTCAATATGCTCCACTTCGTCGCTGGTGACCGTATTTACCGTAAATTGACAAAGCGAATTATTATGATCTGTAAAAATTACTGTTTCATTGTGTTTTTTTTTGTTTCGAACAATAAGCGTAATATCGAAACATAGGCGCAAATAATACGCAAGCAATAAACCAATTGCGCCATGACCAACAATATGAAGCTTAGGCTTGTTCGCTGTGCTTTGATTTTTCATAGCGTTTATGCCAGAAGTGACTTACAACTAAATAACTCACAATACCTGCAACATCAGCAATAAAATCAGCCAAAGAGGCTTCTCTATGCGGGATCGTGCCTTGTACGTATTCTACACCAGCACCATAGGCTGCCAAAATTAGAATGTATAACCAAAATGGTGCTTTAAATGCGCGTTTTAAAAAGCCTGTTAACACAAAGAAAACACCGAAATGGGCAACTTTATCAATGTGAGTAATACTCGTAACTGAAGACTTAACTTCTTTAAAGAAAAGCAGACTGCAGGCTATGATAATGACTAAAAATAACACCTGATAAATACGACGACTCACACCAAACTTCCTCAAAAACATGTGAGCCGAGTATAACAAATAGAAGTGCACGACAATATGAAAAATTTGTAAGTTTAAATATGCGCTTTATAATCGCATCAATAGCAAATTACGGAGATAGATAATGCCTTCATTTGATATCGTTTCTGAAGTAGAAATGACTGAAGCAAAAAACGCGGTTGATAATTCAAATCGTGAATTAGATACACGTTATGATTTTAGAGGGGTAGAAGCCTCATTTGAATTCGCTAAAGAAATTATCACAATGAAAGCGGACTCTGATTTTCAGCTTAATCAGATGTTCGATATTCTTGCAGCTAAAGCAGTTAAACGCGGTTTAGATGTGAAAAGCTTTGAGCTTAAAGACGTAGTTCACACAGGTAAAACTTACTCACAGCAAGTCATTATTAAACAAGGTATTGAAAAAGATATCTCTAAAAAAATTATTAAGCTAATTAAAGACTCAAAAGTCAAAGTGCAAGCGGCGATTCAAGGTGAGGAAGTGCGCGTTACCGGTAAAAAACGCGATGACTTACAAGCGATTATGCAACTTGTGAGAGAAGCTGATTTAGGGCAACCGTTTCAGTTTAAAAACTTCCGCGATTAACATCATCAGCGATTAATTAAATTTGAATAAAAAAGAGCCACATATGTGGCTCTTTTTTTATTATTGAAACAGTTGAAAAAGCCGTCATAAGTTTTAATCGTTGCAATCTCCGTTATTAAAATGAGCTACTTTTCTCAAAACTTCGATGACTTTAGGAAATAAAATTTATCGTTAAATGTAAACTTCTATTTTGGCAGTTTAGACATCTAAAATTGACATTTATATCCATCCCCTCCACAATACGCGCCTAAATTTATAGCCTATTGGTGCCGTTGATTTTTTTGTTATTGGTTTCATGATGAAGGTGAGCTTAAAAACAAACGGATAATCGGGAAGTTGGTGTGTAAGCATGAGGCTTATTAAATCCAGCGCTGCCCCCGCAACGGTGATGTGTTTTGTATTCGTAAGCAAAATGCTCAGCCCGGAGACCGGCCAGTTGGTTTATGCTAACTATTAACATTGTGCGGTGGGCACAAGGGGATAATATGTATTACAAATCTAAGTTAGGTTTGGCGCTTAGCCTTGCCTTGTCTTCTTCATACGCTTTAGCAAACACAGTTTCAAATGAACATGCAAAGCACGATATCGAAACCATTGTTGTAACAGCGAATAAACTTGAGCAATCAATTGATCAAACCCTTGCCAGTGTGCAAGTGATTGACCGCGCTCAAATTGAGCAATTAAATGTGCGTGACGTTCTTAGTTTGTTAGAAACACAAGCGGGCATTCAAGTAAACCGTAATGGTGGGCAAGGGCAAAATGCCAGTTTATTTGTACGTGGATTGGAATCTCGTTACTCGTTAGTGTTAATTGACGGTGTACGTGTAGGCTCAGCCACTTTAGGGTATAAAAGTTTATCAACTTTACCACTAAACTCAGTTGAGCGTATTGAAGTAGTTAAAGGTTCACGCGCAGCACAATATGGCTCTGATGCTTTGGCTGGCGTAATTAATATTATTACGCGTAAGGCGCAAGGGAGCAGTATTGCATTTACATCTGGCTCAAATAGCTACGCTAACTTAGAAGGAACATCACGTTTTTCAACTGAGTATGTTGATGTTGCACTTAATGCAGGCTATGAGCGAACAGAAGGTTTTGATGTATTAGAAAATGATGCAACAAACTTCGCCGATCCAGACCAAGACGGCTACGATAACCTTAACCTTGGTGTAAACCTAACTCATAATAATGAATTGCTAGGTCAATTTGGGTTATTAGCACAGTACTCTACTGGTGAAGTAGAATTTGATAATTACTACGACTACCAAGCGTCTACAGCGGATAAAACCGAGTATGAAAATTATCATGTGAATGCTAATTGGTTTAAGCAAGTGGGTGCATTTAGCCATAAAGTAGATGCGTCATTTAGCCAAGAGCAAGATGATAGCTTTGGTACGGGTGAAGATTCTCGTTTTGCAACGGAACGCGTGCAGCTAGACTACCTTACTACGTTTGAATTTTCAGACCATATTGATTTTAACGCTGGCCTAAATTGGCATCAGGATAAAATTGATACAACAAATCTTTATGATGAAACAAGCCGTGACGCATATGCTATATTTGCCGGTGCATTTTTTGATGACAACACATTCCTTGCTAACCTAGCTATTCGCCACGACGACTATGAAGAAGTTGGCTCAGAGCAAACATATAACCTTGCTGGCGGTTACTATCTTCATGAAAATGCAGTTTTACGTTTAAGTCAAAGCACTGGTTTTAAAGCGCCAACGTTTAATGATTTATATTATCCAGGTTCAGGCAATGCTGCACTTGAAGCGGAAACATCATTAAACCGCGAACTGGGTTTACGTATTGATTTTGAACATGCCAGTGTTGATGTTGCAGTTTTCCGTAATGAGTTAACTAATAAAATTGCATGGGCACCTGCTCCAACAGCTGATAACCCATGGCGTTGGTCGCCATTTAATATTGCTGAGGCGCGTTATGAAGGTGTTGAGTTAACCACTCACTTTGCATTTTATGGTTTTGATAACACGCTTAACTTAAGTTATATCGATGCGCAAAAGGTTGATAACTCACCTGAGGCTCTTGAGCGTTATAGCGATTTACCATTTGTATCAAATGAGAATGTGCGTTACAGCATTGCAAAACAATGGCAAGGCTTTGATGTTACATTAAGTGTTGCTTACCAATCAGAGCAAAAATCCACCTTAATAAACAAAATTCCGTCGCATGTTTTGTGGGATTTAGCAGCTAACTTTATGTTACAAGAAAACTTAATCGTTACTGCACGTGTAGAAAATCTATTTGATAAAGAATATATTCCAAGCCAAGGTTATGGCGTTGATATCAATGGTGATTGGGTGAATGATGAGTTCTTTCACTACAATGAAATTGGTCGCCAGCTGTACGTTGGTATCACCTACGATTTTTAATCGCGCGATTTAACGTTTATTTATTTCGTAATTTAAAAGCCGCTATAAGCGGCTTTTTTTATTGCGCTAGTAATGTCGCATAGTTAGCTGAGAACTTAGCTAATTTAGGGCCAATCATAATACTGCAATAAGGCTGATTAGGGTTATCACTGTAATAATCCTGGTGATATGTTTCTGCATCATAAAAACGCTCAGCGGGGCATAGTTGAGTAACCACTTTATTTGCAAACAGAGCTTGTTGGCTTGCTAACATTTTTAAGCTTGCCAGCTTTTGTATTTCATCTAAATAAAAGATAACGCTACGGTATTGCGTGCCAACATCGTTACCTTGGCGGTTAAGTTGTGTTGGATCGTGCAAATCAAAAAAGATTTGTAGCAATGTTGAGTAGCTAATTACTTGTTCATTAAACTCAATTTTTACCACCTCAGCATGACCCGATAAGCCAGTACAAATATCTTGATAGTTCGGATTGTCAATATAACCGCCGCTGTAACCCGAAGTGACAGAATGTACTCCTTTTAAACGACGAAATGCGGCGTCAATACACCAAAAGCAGCCGCCACCCAAAATTGCTGTTTGCATTATTGTTTAATCTATTTGGTTTTTAGTTTCGTACAGATTATGACAGACAGACAAGGGACGGCAAGATGAAAAAAAGTTTAATTATTGGGGCGGGTGGCATTGGCCTTGCTGTTGCTGAGCAACTTTATCAAGATAAACAGCACAGCATTACCATTATTACCAGCAATAAGTCGTTAGTTAACGATAAGCGTTTTAATGTGATGTTGGTCGAAGATCACAGTGAAGAGCAAGTAGCGAGTTGCCTTGCGACCCTATCAATCCAGTTCGATTGGGTATTTTGTTGTTTAGGTATGCTTCATCAAGATGACATTCAACCAGAGAAAAACCTTTCGCAGTGGCGTGTTGAGTCGGCGATGGCATTAATGCATGCCAATGCATTTGCACCTTTAACCTATTTAGTGCACTTGCAAAAACGATTAGCCGCTAACTGCAAACTCGCTTTTTTATCAGCTCGTGTAGGCAGCATTAGCGATAACCGTTTAGGTGGTTGGTATAGCTACAGGATGGCAAAAGCTGCACTAAATATGGCAATTAAAACAGCCAGTGTAGAACTTGCCAGACGCAACAAGGAAATGTGTGTTTTTGCCTTTCATCCCGGCACCACAGATACCAATTTATCAAAGCCATTTCAGCGCAATGTACCAGCAAACAAACTATTTACTGCCGAGTTTAGTGCGGAATGTTTAATTCGTTTAATGTCACAAGTGAATGTAAAAGATAGCGGACGATTTTTAGCTTGGGATGGGCAAGAAATAGAGTGGTAGTTTAGGATTAAGCTACCACATTGTAAAATTAAAGCGGGTGTTTATTTGCCTGTTCAGAAATTTCTTTTTCTGTTGCTTCTGGTGATTGCGTATTGCGTGCCAGCATGTAATACGCACTTGGAATGACAAACAGTGTTAGCAAAGTGGCTACCACCACACCGGTTAAAATCACAATACCAATTACCATACGGCTTTCAGAACCCGGGCCTGACGCCAACACCAGTGGAACCGAGCTCATTACTGTTGTTAAAGACGTCATAATAATTGGGCGTAGGCGCTGTTTCGATGCACTAATTAATGCCTCGGTAAAAGCGACACCTTTATCGCGCAGTTGGTTGGCAAATTCCACAATTAAAATACCATTTTTGGCACTTAATCCTATCAACATTACAATACCAATTTGGCTATAAATGTTGAGGCTGGAATTAGTAAAGAATAGCCCTGAAAGGGCACCAACTAAACCGAGTGGTACTGTAAGCATAATCACTAATGGGTGCACAAAGCTTTCGAATTGTGCAGCTAAAACTAAGAAGGTTACTGTTAGCGCTAAAATAAATACATAGGTCATTGCAGATGCGCCTTCATAGAACATCTGTGATTCGCCTTTGTAATCTATTGCCCCTTCAATATCGTTTTCTTCCATTGCAACGTCATTCAAGAAATCCAGCGCTTCAGCAAGTGAGTAACCTGGTGCTAAGTTGGCACTAATGGTAATCGCTCGCATACGGTTGTAACGATTTAAACGCGCTGCGGTTGCTTGTTCGCCAATAGTAATAAGGCTATCTAGCGGTACTAAGTCATTGCTACGTGATTTTAGGTAAATCGATGAAATATTTTTTGGATCGGAAAAGTCAGCCTTGGTACCTTTTAAAATCACATCATATTCTTCACCGCGGTCAATAAACGTAGTAACGCGGCGCTGACCTAACATTGACTCTAATGTGCGGCCAATTTGCGACACGCTAATACCAAGATCGGCCGCTTTATTTTTATCAATGCTTACTAAGAATTGTGGGAAGGTTTCTTTGTAATCGTGATCAAGACGAACAAGCCCTTTGTTTTCACGAGCACGTTCTAAAATGCGATCGCGCCAGCTAACGAGTTCTTCGTAGCTATTACCTTGCAGCACAAATTCTACAGGGCGGCTATTGCCACGACCACCAATACCTGAGCGCATAATGGCAAATGCTCGCACGTCTGTTACATCGGTAAGCTTTCCACTAATTTCGCCCATCACTTGCCAAGTATCGCGTTTTCGCTCATCCCAATCAGCCATACCAACAATGGCAACACCACCTCGGCCGCCCCAACCTGGAACGCGAATAAGCACACGGCTTAACTCACCGCTTTCTTGATAAGGCATTAATTTATCTTCGATTTGCGCCATGTTTTTTGCATTATTTTCATAGCTTGCACCTTCAGGGCCATTCATCATAATGAAGAAGGTGCCACGGTCTTCTTTTGGCGTAAGCTCAGAGGGTAATTGCTTAAAGATTAAGTAACTAGCAAGACCTGCAAAAATAAGCAGCAGAAGCATGCTCTTAGAGCTGGCTACATTATTTCGTAGTAGCTTTTCATAGCCATTTTCTACCTTGCTAAACAGCGCATCAATTTTATGGCTAAAAGCAGATTCTTTTTCGTTTGGTTTAAGAATTTTTGAACATAGTGCAGGGGATAAAGTTAACGCCGTTACACTTGAGAAAATCACCGCAGCACTGGTCGCCATAGCAAACTCAGTAAATAAACTGCCGATTCGTCCTTCCATGAAAACTAATGGGACAAACACGGCAACGAGTACCAAGGTTGTTGCAACAATCGCAAAGCCAACTTCGCGCGCACCGCGATATGCGGCAAGCAGTGGAGGCTCGCCTAATTCAATTCGGCGGTGAATGTTTTCAAGCATTACAATGGCATCATCCACAACTAAACCAATAGCAAGTACCAGTGCCAGTAAGGTAAGTAGGTTGATTGAATAACCCATACCATACAAAAAGGTAAAGCTGCCAATTAACGCTACAGGTACCGTAATTGCAGGAATTATGGTTGCGCGTACACTGCCTAAAAATAAAAATATCACAGCAACAACAAGAGCCATTGCAATTGCTAAGGTGCGGTATACTTCTGTAATTGATTCGCGAATAAAAATTGATGAATCATAGCTGTCTTGAATGGTTGTACCCTCAGGTAAAGAACGCTTAATTTTTTCAATTTCTTCGCGCGCTTTTTCAACCACGGTTAGGGTGTTAGCTTTAGCTTGTTTAATCACGCCAAGGCCAATCATATCTTTACCGTTACCACGGAATAGATTTTCTTCATCAACCGCTTCTAATCGCACGTCGGCGATTTCTTTTAAGCGTACAAGGTAACCATTATCACCTCGTTTAATTACGAGATTTTGGAAGTCATCTTGCGATTTATAGCTGCGTGCAATACGTACAGTAAAGTCACGGTCAACTGACTCAATCTCACCTGCCGGTAACTCTACGTTTTCTTGACGAAGAACACGTTCTATTTCATCAGCTGTTACGCCTTTTGCCGCCATCGCATCACGGTTTAACCAAACCTTCATTGAATATTCGCGTTGACCACCGAGTCTGACATTTGCAACGCCATCAACTACGGCAAGTCTGTCGACAATATAGCGCTGTGCATAATCAGACAGTTGCAACGAGTTCATTGAAGTACTGTTAAGAACAAACCATGCAATTGGGCTTTCATCGCTGTCGGATTTAGATACTTCTGGTGGGCGCACTTGCTCAGGTAAGCTATCGAGTGCGCGTGAGACACGTTCGCGTACATCGTTGGCCGCGGCATCAATATCACGGTCGATATTAAATTCAATCGTGATATTTGAGCGACCATTACGGCTAGAAGAGTTAATGCTTTTTACACCTTCAATACCGGAAATTCGGTTTTCCAGTACTTGGGTGATTTTGGTTTCGATGACTTCAGATGATGCGCCAGTGTAGCTGGTGCTAACTGACACAATAGGCGTGTCAATATCTGGGTATTCTCGAAGTGGCAGCATTGAGAAAGCCACCAAACCAAAGGTAAGTAACAGTAAGTTAATTACAGTAGCAAAAACCGGCTTTTTAACTGAAACGTCGGTTAGAATCATTTCAGCATCTCCTTCACGCTAACTAGGCTACCAGGTCTTACTTTTATTATACCTTCAGTAACAACTACTTCGCCTTCCGTTAAACCTCTGCCAATGGCAACCCATCCACCACGACGTATACCAATGACTACTTGGCGTTTTTCAATTTTGTCTTTATTAATTACATAAACAAAGTGTTTGTCTTGTTGAGGTATAAGTGACTTTTCAGGCACCATCAAAGTGTTTTCAGCACTTAATTCTAACAGGGTGTAAAGCAACATACCGGTACGTAACGCATTATCTTTGTTATCAAAACTAGCGGTGATTTTTACACTACGAGTCGCAGAATCAATACGACTTGCGATATGCGATACTTTTCCGCTAAAAGTAATTGTTGGGTATGCAGGGCTTGTAGCCGTTACTGTCATATCGATAGATAGTTGTGCTAAGTATTTTTCAGGCACGTTAAAATCAGTTTTGATAATACTGGTATCATCAAGTGTGGTAATTTCAGTGCTAGAGTTTACAAAAGTACCTTTAGATACATTACGTAGACCTAACGTACCACTAAAAGGGGCGTAAAGTTTCATCTCTGAAAGTTTAATTTTTGCGCTTGCGAGTTGCGTTTTAGTCGCTTCAAAGCTTGCCTCTTGCTCATCAAGCGCTGAGCGTGCAGTCGCTTGCGTTTTTGCTAGTTGTTGTAAGCGCTTTAATTTACGGTTTTCTTCTTTTAAGAGAATTTCGAGTTCTTCTACACGGGTTTTTTCTTCAGCATCTTGCAGCTCAATCAATAATTGCCCTTTTTGAACTTTATCACCGTCATCAAAATGGATATCTTTAATATAATCAGACTGCGCGCTCACAAGAGTTATTGCCTGATTTGCTCGCGCAGTACCAAGAGATTCAATCATATTTGCTTGGCGACTAGTCGACACTGTATGTGCTTGAACCGGTGTTGCTTTGGTCTCTCGTTTATTTTGTTGCCCTTGTGATTCTGGCAGGTATAAATAAGTACATAAGCCAAATAAAATAATACTAATTAAAGGAAATAAGGCTTTACCAGATTGTTTCGCGTACATGGCAATTCTCGCAAGTATTTAGGACTTACTATTCTACTAGACAGTTTAGAACTTGTGCGCGCGAGGTATCGTATAATATTGTGAATTAAACGTGTTTTTTTCAGTTGTTAAGTAGAAATTATGAAAAAGAAAAGTAAAAACTGTCCCTATTGCAGGCAAATAAGAGCAATGCTAATTTGGGCAATTTTAATGGGTTTTGCCTATTTTACCTTCTGGATTTAACTTTAAGATGACAAAACGCATTAAAGTATCAGCAACTGCTCATAAATATGGTGGCGAATTTTTAGTTGCAGGTGCAATCGTTTTAGTCGCTGTATTGCTGGTGGTTAAATTTAAACCTGACCCAATCACGTTATTTGATTTTGCGGTGATTATCGCTGCACTCTTTTCCATGCTGATTGGCTATTTTAAGCTTTCAGAGCCTAGATACAATTTAGTTTTAAGTAAGAATGGTTTAGTGTTTTATCATCGTTATGGCAAAGTACGCATTGCACGTAAGAATATTCTAGCAGTGGGTCAAGTACAGATTGCAAACGGTGATCAATTTTTAGAGTTACCTTGTTTGGGATTAAAACTCAAATCCTTAGCGCCTTTGATAAAGCGTATGCCACCAAGGTTAGCTTTTAAGCTGATAATGGAGCAGCGTAATTGGCTTATGGCTGGTATAAAAATAATGTGGCCAACAGGAAATGTGCCAGATGATTGGTTAATCGAAGAAAGTAAATATCAAGATAAATTTAACACTTACGGTTTGCTTGCTATGTTGACTCATCGTTTAGAGCATTTCGACACGCTTTTTGGTTATCACTTCTTGATATCCTATAATTATTTTGATCGTTCAGTTGATGAATTTGAAAATTTATTACAACATTGGCTACGAGACCCCGAGAAAACGATAGAAAAGTATAGTAATATCAACCAGAAATAATTGGTTTTGAGTGTGATTTTTGAGCGAGAACTCAGTTTACATACCATGGTGCATTGGAAAGACTGAATATGACAATTGAAAGAGCATATGTTAAAAGTGGTCGTAACACGATAATACATAAAGAAAAAAAATATGACTTGATCATCATTAATGGCGATGCTCACCCAAAAATTCGTGTTACTGCAGATGGTTTGCAACCCTATAAAGAAAGCGTTCCTCGAAACCGTCGTGAGGCGAAGGAACGCTACGTAGAAGTAGTACAAATAGGTTCACCGGATGTATTTGGTGAAGAGAAACAGCTACTTTTTATTCAGGCACTAGACAACCGAGAATACAAAATTGACTATTCAAAGGTTGGCACAAAAATGTTTGTGCGTGTTCATCAAGAAAGTTATTTATAAGCGAAACGTTTAATTCGACTTAAATAAAAAGCAGCCATAATTGTTAAATTTTGGCTGCTTTTTTGCATGTGTAATTTGACAAACCGTTAGCTAATTTTTAGGTGTCAAAATGCTAAAATATCGACATAGCTCCTTTATTCTTACATATGTAAGTTCGCTATTAATTGTTGGCTGTGGTGGTAGTTCAAGTTCATCTGAAGAAGTTGTTGTTCCTCTGTCTGTGAATGCGGGTGCTGACATATCTCTCGATGAAAAATTAACGTTTTCATTAAAAGCCGTTGCCAGCCCTGAAGGTGGTAAATTCACTTGGCGTCAATTAAGTGGGCCATTAATTGAGGGGTTTCCTTTAGAAGGGGCAACGCAAGAGGTTACCGCACCTGATGTAAAGCAAGATCAAGTTTTGGAATTGGCGGTTGAATACGTTGCTCCTGATAACCGTAGTGCAAGTGACACGGTGTTCGTTGCAGTAAATTCAGTTAATTTACTGCCTGTAGTATCAATTAAACAGACTGCGCCACTTAATTTACCATCGCAATATGGTGACACCATTGTACTATCAAGCGCAGATTCATTTGATCCTGATGAAAATGGCAAACTCGTAAGTTATTTATGGCAACAAATTGCAGGTTCATCGCTATCAATCTCGAATACCACGTTATCTAATTTAACATTTACTCATCCTCTACTTGCCCAAAATGAAGATGTTACCTTTAAACTGACCATCACGGATGATGAGGGAGGAAAGCACAGCAACTCACTCACCCTTACATTACAACAAAGTAATCAATTACTGTATGCCAATGCGGGTGCAAATCAGAGCGCACAAGAGTTCTCAACAGTAACTCTGGATGCATCAAAGTCAACCAGTATTGATGGGAGTTTCTCATGTGCATGGGTGCAACAATCAGGTGTTTCCGTCAGTCTGAATACTCCAGAGCTTTGCAAGACACAATTTATTGTCCCTGATGTAGATGCTCCTGAGACTTTAATATTTGAAGTAATGGTTACAGATGCAGGAAATCGCACGGATAACGCGCTAACTCAAGTGCTTGCAGAACCTAAGGCCCTTGGTTTAATTAATGATACAGGTATGCATCGCTGTTTTGATAACAGCAATGAACTATCAAATTGTGTTTCGGCTGACTTTCCCGGTCAAGATGCGGCGAAAGGGCGAGATGTACATGCCAGTTTGCTTGATAAAGTAGGAAGCGGTCCTGGTGCCTTTGATTTTACAAAACTAGACCAGTTCGCAGGCGAATTACCAGATAATGCAACAGACTTTAGTTGTGTGAGAGATAATATTTCAGGGCTGATCTGGGAAGTAAAGCAAGAGAGTAATGGCACATTGCCAAACACCCAATTACGAGAAGCACAAAATAGCTATAGCTGGTTTTTAAGTTCTGTCAGTAATGGTGGGGAGACCGGAGCGGAAGCACCCGCACGAATTTCTTGCCCAAGTACGGTTAATTGCGGCTTAGAGCAATATATTACAGAGGTGAATGAAGCAAATTATTGTGGTGGTAATAATTGGCGTGTGCCATCTCATCGCGAGCTAAGTTCGTTACTTTACTATGCGCAACAAGGTTCAGGAAGTGTCATGATTGCTGATTATTTTCCAAATACAGCAACTCAATTGATAAATGATGTGGTGCCTTATTGGACAATGCAAACCAGCGTTGAAGGTGGGCAAAGCGCATTTGCCTGGGCAATTGATATGATTACAGGTAAAGATGTTGGTTATCCCAAACAAAATCTCGGTTACGTGCGTTTGGTACGTGATACCAGCAACAATGATTAAAGGGGGAACAACTATGAGTACAATTAATCTTTCGTGTTTTTTGGGTTATGTTTTTGCATTTCCGGCTTTGGCTCAAATATGTTTGAGTACAGTGCCAGAAACAACCCCCACTTCTCAATTTACCATCAGTAATGACGGTACAGTTACGGATAATCTGACAGGCATTATGTGGATGCGGTGCAGTATTGGTCAAAGTTGGGATGCTAATAATCAAACATGCACAGGTGGTTTAGAGCAATTAACTTGGCAACAAGCATTGAAAATGGCATCAGAATATAAATATGCAGGTTTTGATGATTGGCAACTGCCTAATGTTAAAGAGTTAAGTTCTATTGTCGATCGCCAATGTGTTGATGCCGCGATAAATCAAACACTTTTTCCTGCAACACTTGCACAAAACTATTGGACCAGTACCAGTGGTGTAGGTACTGCCTCACAAGCATGGGCTGTCGCCTTCTATAGTGGTAAAACTAATTTGAGAAGTAAGGCTTCGGATATTCATTTACGTTTAATGCGTTATGCGAAATGATTTTGTATACACCTTGTTAGTTTGATAGTCTTGTCAAGTTATCTTTGGGGTAGAATTGTTATGAAGTTGGTGCGCTTTGGGGTCTTTTTAATCACAACGTTCGCGTTTGCAAACTCAGTAGTTGCGGATGAGTTATGTGATGTTGAGTTGGGGCATGGGTTAATCATTACCAATGACGTTATTCGTATTGTTGATAAAGGGCAAACCAATGTGCAAATTAACAATGACTCGCAGTTATTTATTAAAGGTCGCTGGGTTGAGTTAAATCAAGACGAAGAACTTATTCTCAGAGAGTATAGTCAAGGTTTACGAAATACGGTTCCAGAGCTTGTTAAACTGGCGACAGATGGCGTTAACCTTGGCCTTTCAGCCATTGAGCAAGTGGTTACCGGTTTTACAGATAAAGAACCTGAAGTACTCAAAGATCAATTAAAGTACGTCGAAATCGCTCTTAAAGATAAGTTTAAGGTGGGTGATGACTTTTATTACATTGCCCCTCAATCTCTTTCTAAATTAGACGATTTTTTTGAAAAAGAAATCAGTCAAAAAATTCATTCAGCGGTACATGGGTCACTGGGTGCGATCTTAGTTGCGCTTGGTGATGCTTTTGAGTCGAATGAAGGCAATATTGAACAAAAAATTAGTGGTATGGGCGAGCGGATTGACATTATTGCCGGTGAAATTGATAAGTCATTACAGAAAAAAGTTGTGCAACTCGAAGATAAAGCCAATGAATACTGCGGTTGTTTACGCACATTAAATGAAACGGAAGATAAGTTGCAGCAACTGGTTCCAGAACTAGCTGATTTTGACTTAGTACAAGTAAAAGGATTAAGCCTGTAATGACAAAAAACGATTTTAAAAACAGTACCTTTCAAATAGATTGTGAATGGCTAAACGCGCATCTAAGCGATGCTGACCTATTTGTACTTGATGCCAGTATGGATAATCCTGTTAATAAATTTGATGATGTCGTGACAGGTGTTATTCCAGATTCCCTGCGATTCGATTTTAGCAACAAGATTGTCGATAAAAGCGCTACAAACCCTAATATGATGCCAAGTGCCGCTGTATTTGAACAAAAAATCCAGCAGCTAGGTATAAATCGAAATTCATACGTGGTTGTTTATGATAAACAAGGTTTGTTTTCTGCCGCACGGGCTTGGTTTATGTTTAAAACTATGGGGTTTGATAATGTTGCAATTTTGCGTGGTGGCTTGCCAACATGGCATGCAAAGGGCTATGCAATCGTTGAGTACCATAAAGAGCCCGCTGGTGGCGGTAATTTTGTTGTAACACAAGACCGCCAGTTATTTGTTGATAAACACTATGTACTAAATGCCATTAGTGATGATGATATTCAAATTGTCGATGCACGAGGTTATGGGCGCTTTAGTGGACAAGAGTCCGAGCCAAGGGAAGGTATGCGCAGTGGCCATATTCCCAACTCTCTAAACTTACATTATGCTAGTGTGTTAAATCAAGGTAAGTTATTGGACGAGGTTGAATTAAAACGCATTTTTGACGAATTAGTGCCTGCTCCAAAAGAGTTTATATTTAGCTGTGGTTCAGGTGTAACAGCTTGTATTTTGGCTTTAGCGGCAGAAATCGCTGGGTTCCACAAGGTTAAAGTATATGACGGAAGCTGGAGCGAGTGGGGTAAAGATAAATTACTGCCAATCGATACCGTGCAAAACTAAATGATCTATAAACTGCATTTTTAGATGATTTAGTTCGGTTCTTTGCAGTTTAACGTGATTATTTGTCTATTCACCTTTTCGAAATATTTACACACAATTTACAGCTAGCAATGATGGTACAAACAACTAGACTACCCCTAGTTATACCCCTGTATTATCATTATGAATATCACGCGAAGTTCCTTAAAAAATCCAGCCAGTGTGCTGGTGATTTTAGTGTTGATTATGCTGTTTGGCACCATCAGTATTTTTAAACTACCTATCCAATTAACCCCTGATATTGAGCAACCTCAAATCACCATAATGTCTGGTTGGCGCCAAGCTGCGCCAGAAGAAATTGAATCGGTGATTATTGAACCACTAGAAAATGCAGTAAAAAACACCCCAGGTGCGCTTGAGGTAAATACGCAAATAAACCAAGGGCAAGGCTTTATTAACTTAACTTTTGCTGTTGGCAGCGACATGCAAGAGGCTATGCTAAATGTGCTTAACAGCCTAAACCAAGCACCTCCATTACCATTAGATGCAATGGATCCAATTGTTACTGCGGGTGGAAATGCAGGGCCAGGTTCAGGTGGCCCTACCGCAGCAACGTTACTGGTTGTGCCCACCGAAAGTAGCAGGCATCTTGATATGGCTCGTTACCAAAAACAAATTGATGAATTAATTCAACCGCGTTTGGCAAAAATTCCAGGCGTTGCGTTTGTTAACTTAGCAAGTGAACGGCCGCGCGAACTTCGAGTTACCTTTGACCCTCATAAAGCAGCTGCGCTAGGCGTTAGTTTAAATCAAATTAGCCAAACTTTGGCTTCTTCTACTGATACTTCAGGTGGTATCGCCGATGTTGGCCGTCGCCAATATACCGTTCGTTTTACTGGCCAATATGACGTTGATAATATGACGCAAATGCGCATTGGTTATTCAGGTGAACGCGCGATTTTCTTAGGCGATGTGGCACAAATCGAAAATACGGTAACAGATCGCCGTGCTATGACGTTGCGAAATGGCAAACCGGCGTATTACATTACCCTTACGCGGGCTAATGAATCTAATACCGTTGCAGTGCTTGATCAACTTAATGCGACAATAAAAGAATTAAACGAGGGCATATTAGCTCAAGAAGGGCTTGCGATTGAATTAAGTTACGATGCCTCAGTGCATATTCGTAATGCGTTACAGTTGGTAAAAAGTAACCTTGGCCTAGGTGTATTATTAGCCTGCGGTATTTTGTGGTTGTTTTTCAGAGGTTGGCGTACAACGTTAATAATTGCATCGACAATTCCGGTGTCGTTAATGGTGGCTTTTTTAGCGCTAAGTATTTTTAACCGCAGCTTAAATGTGGTGTCGTTGGCAGGATTGGCGTTTGCTGTGGGTTTAGTACTCGATGCCGCGATTATTGTACAAGAAAATATCACTCGACTCATGCAAGAAGGCATGGCCCGCAAACAAGCCGTTTTAAAAGGAGCGGTTCAAGTCAGTGGCGCCCTGTTCGCCTCAACTGCAACCAGTGTAGCGATATTCTTGCCGATTTTATTTATGGCTGGCATTGAAGGTCAGCTCTTTTCAGATTTGGCGTTAACGCTTTCTATTGCGGTAATTGCCTCATTAATTAGTGCTATCAGCATTATTCCAATTGCAACTAAATACCTGTTAGCTAATGAAAATAATGATGATAAGTTTCATGCATATTGGCGCAAACTGACCAATTTCATTATGCGACTGACCAGTACTCATACTAAGCAAGTATCTTGGGTTGTGGGTTTACTTGGTGGGTCTGTGATTGTGATATATACGTTAGTACCGCAAACTGACTTTATGCCACGCGCACCAACTGATGGTTTCTTTTATAGTTTAGTAACACCAGCAGGTGCCAATATTGACTATATGGAAGAGGAGCTGGCTGAAAAAGTAAAACAGCGTTTGATGCCTTATTACCTTGGTGAAAAAACGCCAGCTATTAAAGATTTTAATTTTTATGTGTTTGGCTCAAATGCTGGTGGCTTTATTTACTCTGCAGACGCTCAGCGCGTAGAAGAATTGATGCAGGTTGCACGTGAAGAAATCTTCGCAGAATTGCCAGATACCCAAGTTTTTTTATTTCGAGGCTCAATGATCCAAGTGGCAAATGGTGGCAATGGTCGTACATTAAGTATTGATTTACAGGGTTCCGATATGGAGCAATTAATGTCGACAGCCCAATTGGCACTGGCTGAAGTGAAAAAAGCCATGCCTGAGGCAATGGCACAGCCGCAACCTTCTTTGAATATGGCCGAGCCAGAACTGAGACTCACACCAAATGATAGGCGCATCACCCAAGCAGGCTTAACCCGTCGCGAAGTCGCAAGTGCAGTGCAAGCTTTTACCAGCGGCATGTTTATCAGTGAATATTTTGATGGTAATGAACGTATGAATGTTATTTTGCGCTCAACACCCTGGCAAAGCCCTGAAGAATTGGCAAACCTACCAATTACTACGCCACTTGCTGGCGTGCAAACGTTGGGTGAGTTGGCAACAATTGAACGTACAGTGGGGCCATCACAATTACGTCGCGTCAATGGCTATCGTACGGTGAGTATTCAAATTACACCACCAAATGATATGAGCTTACAACAAGCGCAAAAAATACTAACAGAGCAAGTAATGCCAGTTGTGCGTGAAAATTTACCTCGCTCAGCAAACGCAATTTTGGCGGGTAATGCGCAAAAAATGAATTCAGCAATTGAAGAAATGGCCTACAACTTTGTGCTTGCGCTATTTATTTTATTTTTGTTGATGACGGCGCTGTTTAAATCGGCTCGCGATAGTCTGTTGGTATTGTTAGTTATGCCTCTGGCCGTAGCGGGCGGCATATTGGCACTGGCAGCGCTCAATGTTGTGAGTTTTCAGTCACTCGATTTACTTACCATGATTGGCTTTATTATTTTACTCGGGCTGGTTGTGAACAATGCCATTTTATTAGTAGACCAAACACGCCAAGGTGAACGTGAGGGGTTAACACGCCGCGAAGCGGTTGAAAATGCGGTGCTTATCCGTGCCCGCCCTGTGTATTTAAGTACCTTAACAAGTTTATTTGGCATGCTGCCACTAATGATTATGCCGGGCGTGGGTTCGGAAATTTACCGAGGACTTGCTACGGTGATTGTTGGTGGAATGGCTATTAGTGCCTTATTTACCTTGATTTTGATGCCAAGTTTATTGCTGCTTGGCAAACAAACGCCACCAAAATTACAACAGGCAAACACTAAAAATAACAAAACATCATTAGATCTGGTTGCAAATAAGTAGGGGACACCAAGATGAATAAACCATTTAATACATTGTTAGTTGCTTCATCGCTTTTTGTTGCGCCTCTTTATGCACTACCTACGGTTGCTGTTAATGTAGTGGAACAAGCGCCATTGGTTCAAACCTTGGTGCTAAACGGCACATTACGTGGCAAAGGCGATGTGGATTTAACGATGGGCACAGCAGGTAAATTGGCGTTTGTTGCAGAGCCGGGGGCAATAGTTAAGCAAGGTGATGCCATTGCACGCATTGAAATGCTACCACTAGAGCTTGAAGCTGCAGAGCAGCGCATCATGATTAAACGTGCTGAGGTTAATTTAACTTACCAACGTCAAGAGCTTGAAAGGCTTAAAAAGTTAGCTAACACGAGCAGTGCAGCGGCGAATCAAGTTGATTTAGTACAAAGCCAACATGACTTAGCGCTGACTGATATTGAGCTGGCAAAAGTAAAACTTAAACAAATTGAAGATCGCATGGCACGAGCAACGGTTGTTGCGCCATTTGATGGCATTGTTAGCAAGCGCTTTTTACTTGCGGGTAGTGATGCAAATCGTGCTGATAAACTAGTTCACTTCATAGATATTAATAATTTAGAGGTGCGCTTTTATGTGCCCGTTAAATATTTAGCATATGCAGAACTTGGTCAAAAAGTCACGTTAAGTAGTGACAGTTTTGATAATTTACAATTAGCTGACGCTACCCTAACTGCAGTAATTCCAGCCACCGACTCTCGTTCTCAAACGTTTGAAGTAAGAGCAAAGCTACTAAGCAAAAACCATAAAGGGTGGGCGAGCGGTCAATTGGTTGATGTTGATTTCAATATTGAAAAAACGACCCCAAGTTTGCTGGTGGAACGCGATGCATTAATTTTACGAAAACCGGGAGTGCATGTTGTAAAAATCCAAGCGGATAATAAAGCACTGCAGGTGGCTGTTGCTGTAGGGCAAGGGCAAGGCTCAAAAATTGAAGTGCGCCCTGTAGAACAAAACATGCTAAAACAAGGTGACAAAGTTGCCACTAGAGGCGCTGAAAGATTAACTTCAGGACAAGAAGTGTTAGTGCAAGAATAATTTTTTGCGTTTTGTAATGAAGTTAATCCTCATATTGACATATATTTTAGCATTTTAGCAGGCTAATTTGGTTCTATTTGTAAAAAGAAAACTCGAAAAAACAGGCTGTTTTATTTAATTCGCAGAAATAGTGAAAATAAACGCAAGTTTTGCTTTCCCTTAGGGCAAGAGATCTCTATAATTAGCCGCTATCAAATTTACACATGAGCTGAACTAAAGATCGGGTTTCTTGATCTTAGCCTGTATTTGCTGTATAAAGAGCGCCCTTTGATTATTTCCGGGGCAGAAACGTACACAAAACCTCGGAAGAAAAGATTTAGCTCGAGCGAAGTTATTGGAGATATATAGACATGTCTAAAGTCTGTCAAGTTACAGGTAAGCGTCCAGCGGTAGGTAACCACCGTTCACACGCTCGCAATGCGACTAAGCGTCGTTTTTTACCTAACCTACAAACACACCGTTTTTGGGTTGAAAGCGAAAAGCGTTTCGTTACATTACGCACTACTACTAAAGGTATGCGTATTATTGATAAGAAAGGCATCGACGCGGTATTAGTTGATATCCGTGCTCGCGGCGAAAAAGTATAAGGAGCTTGAGTCATGCGTGATAAGATCCGTTTAGTTTCTACTGCTGGTACTGGTTATTTCTACACTACCGACAAAAACAAGCGTAACATGCCTGAAAAAATGGAAATCAAAAAGTACGATCCAAAAGTACGTAAACACGTGATTTTCAAAGAAGCAAAAATCAAGTAATTGTGATTTGCTGAAAGAATTAAAAAAACCCGAGTTTATCTTGGGTTTTTTATTGTCTAAATTTTAGTTCTATTTATTACCGTGAATTGTTTTACTAGCTATCAACTCGTAGTTATTAATTACGTTTGCAAGAGGGATTGAGTGTAAATCTAATAACTCACCTTGGTTTCGGCCTGAATTTTTCGCCTTATATAACGCCTGATCAGCAAGCTCAAGTGCGATATCCAATGACTTTTCATCATAAATAGACACATTTGAAGCAACTCCCACCGACATTGAAATGGTCAAGTTGTGTTGTTCAAATTCTATGGATTCACTATTTACTAATAACATTAGCTTTTTTAGTAGTTTTGCGTCGCTATCATAATTACTGTTTTCAATGACTAACAAAAACTCTTCTCCACCCATACGAATTAAATTGTCATGTTGACGAATCGAATTGCGGATACGCTTACAAAACACTTTTAATACATAATCACCACAGGCGTGACCATAGTTATCATTGATTCTTTTAAAATGATCAATATCAAGTGCAAATAAGCTAAAACTAACCTCGCTGGTATTTAATATACGTTCACGTTGTTGCACTTCGAAGAAACGGCGGTTTAAACTTTCTGTAAGCGGGTCAATAAAACGTTCTTCACTAAGTTTGATATTGTACTTAGTAAGGGTTTGATTTGAGCTTTTGAGTTTACGATAAAAAATTGACAGCATAACAAACGCTAACAATGCAGTGGTGGCACTTAAAACCCCAATTTTTTGCTCTAATGATTTTTTTTCAATTTCGATATTTTTACGCTGATTTTCAAATGCTAACTTTTCTATCTTTTGATCTTTTTGTGTTGCTTGGTAAAGCTCTTTAATACGTAACATACGGCTTTCTCGTTCGGTATTAAATATTTTATCGCTCAGAGATTTATAGCGAAGATGAGCTTTATATGCTGCTTCATAATGTTTGATGCTGGCCATGGCCTCTGACCAAGACTTATAATTATCAGCCAGTTGACTGATCATTTTGTATTCTTCGAAGTAGCTGTTGCCACGTTCGAAGTAGTCTTCGGCCACTCCTAGTTTGTTTAGATATACATAGTTAATTGCCATAATCGCATAAGCATGTGCTGCTAAGCTTTTGTAATCGTTTTCTATAGCATAGGCTAAGGTTTTTTCAGCATAGTCGTTCGATAATGCAAGCTCAACTTCTGTGAAGGCAATTGAGGCTAAATTGCTATAAATCTCGTGAATTGCATCTTGTTGATTTAGATGTTTTGCTTGCTCTATAGAATTTAGGTAAATGGATTTTGCTTGATCTGTGTTACCTTGGCTATTAAGAATAAAACCGCGATTTTGATAAAGTCTGAGAATGGCGATTTTATTATCAACACTGGTATACCAATCGATGGCGAGCTGATTGTTAGCGAGTGCGTCATCATAAAAGCCTAACTCAGCTTCGGAAATAGCCATAATTGCAGAACTTGTTGCTGCACGATAGTTATCGTTATTTACATGCGCAATAGCTAAGGCTAATTTAGCAGCTTCAATTGCTGCAGAGTGCCTTCCTGTGTCTTGAGCCATAATTGAAAAGGTGGTAGCAATCCAATATTTTAATACGGCTGACTGACTGCTTAATACATAGTTAAAAGCTTGTTCAATATGGAAGTCATACTGTTGCGTATTATTTTCAAAATAGTATAACCAAGACAGGCAAAAATTAGATGCAGACTGAATAGATGGATTGGATGCTGTCGATAGTATTAACTTAGATAAGGTACTTTGGGTTTGTTCATAACTTTTTTTATTGTTTGTTGTGAGTTCTAAATAACAGCGATAAGCAAGTAAATAAGCAAGATCTTCTGTGGATTTCGCGGGGGTGTCATTGGCAAAGGTGTTCAGCGCAGATAATATTTTTTGATTATCGTGATAGTACTCTATTGAAATCTTTTCAATTTCCTGTTCGAACATCGAGAAAGCTAAGTTTGCGTGCTTTTGGATATGTGTACTGATATGTTGCTGCATTACTTCTTCTGCCTCACTAGCTGAAACAAAAAGAGGAAGAAGCATTAATAGCAGTAAACAATACCGAATAAATAACATTGCAAACTTAATATGTACAATTTATCTAATCATAGAATGTTATGAAAGGCTTGACTAATTATTGAATAGGGTGGGGTGAAAAAAAGGCGCTTTATGCGCCTTCTAAAAGATTTTGTCAGCTTAATTAAGCAAATGCATCTTGTAGAGGAGGTACAACTTGCTTTTTACGGCTTAGTACACCATCTAACCATACGCGGCTTTGCTCGGGCGCAACACCATACGCTTTTTCAACAATACCTTCATCGTCAGATGCGATAAGCATTTGTGAGCCTTCTTTCATAATGTCGGTAAGCAATAAGAATACAGAGTGGCGGTTGCCTTCAGCTTTAAGCTTTACGATATCCGCCTCAAGGTCTGCTTTAATATCATCAAAAACAGCTAAATCGATAACCTCTAATTGACCGATGCCAACTAGGTTACCATTCATGTTGAAGTCTTTAAAATCACGCATTACTAGGTCACGTGCAGGTGTGCCTTCAACAGCTGATTTCACTTTAAACATTTCCATTCCGAATGCTTTGAAATCTTCAATACCAGCAATTTCAGCAAGTACTTCAACGCACTTAATGTCAGCGGTTGTACATGTTGGTGATTTAAAAATAACTGTGTCAGACAAAATCGCACCTAACATAAGGCCTGCAATGTTCTTCGGGATTTCAACTCCGTAGAAGTCATACATCATTTTGATGATAGTGTTTGAACAGCCCACAGGGCGGATCCAACATTCAAGCGGTGTTGAAGTCGTTAGGTCGCCAAGTTTGTGGTGATCAACAACGCCAACAACCGTTGCTTCGTCGATATCATCTGGTGCTTGTGTTTTTTCAGTGTGATCTACAATGTAAACCTCTTCACCTGCATAGCTTAGTTTTAGCTCAGGTGCCTCAAAACCAAATTGATCAAGGATAAACTGTGTTTCTGGTGATATATCGCCTAAACGTGTTGCGATTGCTTCCTCACCAATTTGATTCTTTAAATATGCAAGTGCAATTGCACCACAGATAGAATCAGAATCAGGGATCTTATGACCCACTACATACATTGCCATGGACGGAACTCCTTAAATTTTGGCGCATAGTTTAGCAAAAAAATAACCTTTTAACAGCGACAGAAACTACTCATTTGGTATTACTTATTAAGGTGATAAAACTATTTGTTTAATATAGACTTATTAAATCTTAATTAGATGTAATCAGGCTCTCAATGATCAGATTAGGAAGAACTGGTTGGAATAACGTTATTATTTTCGCCATGTTGATAATGATTTTTTTGTTTAATGGACTGCATCATAAAATTATGTCGTCTTCGGAAGAGGCTGTTCAATCATTGTTGCCAGCTAATAGCACAGTACTGACCTATCAATACAGTGATTTCAAAATTGAACGTATTGGCACGAGTTGGCGCACTAATAAGCAGCTAAATCTTGATATTGAATTGCTAGATTTAAACTGGCGACAAGCAACGGGTGAGGTGATTCCGGTAGTTGATGAAAAGTCCTTGGTACTCGCAAGCGTGGAACTTAACATTGCAGGTTATGATCGCAGTTTGGTGTTTGACGTATTTACTACGCCAGACGGTTGTTTTGTTGATGATAATCAAGCGCGTCGTTTAAAATTAGATAAACAAACCTGTAATCAGTTATTTCCTACCACGGAGTTTTAGAGTTTTTTATGCCTGAATTACCAGAAGTTGAAGTGAGCCGTTTAGGCATTACACCACATATGCTAAAGCAAACGGTTAAACAAGTACGTGTGCATCAAGCGCAATTGCGTTGGCCGGTGCCAGATGACGTTTATCTACTTGAAGGTAAAACAATTACAGACATTAGCCGCCGCGCGAAATACTTAATGATTAGTGTCGATACAGGCAGTGTTATTTTACACTTGGGCATGTCGGGGAATCTGCGGGTGGTCGATAATTCTGTGCCACTCAAAAAACATGATCATATCGAAATAGAGCTCGAAAATGGCAAAGTGCTACGTCTAAATGATGCTCGTCGCTTTGGTGCTTGTTTATGGCAACCTCTGGGGGAAGTTCATAGTAGCTTACTAAAATTGGGCCCTGAACCATTAACAGACGAATTTGATGCTGACTATTTGTATGAAAAATCACGACAAAAGCAAACTGCGATTAAACAGTTTTTGATGGATAACAGCGTGGTAGTTGGCGTGGGGAATATTTACGCCAATGAGTCTTTATTTAAAGCGGGTATTCACCCTAAACGCGCTGCAGGTAAAATTTCTAAAAAGCGTTACCAACAATTAGTGCCTATCGTAAAACAAACGTTAGCGGATGCAATTGAACAGGGTGGCACAACACTGAAAGACTTTGCCCAAACCGATGGCAAGCCAGGTTATTTTGCTCAGAAGTTATTGGTATATGGGCGTAAAGGTGAACCGTGTGTAACCTGCAAAGAGCCGCTGCTCGAAATTCGCCAAGGACAACGGAGCACTGTTTATTGCAAGCGATGTCAGAAATAAAGTATTGTTATGTTAGCTTTAATATGTTTATTTGCTTGTACAGTGAAATACCTTTTTCATATCACTAACAAATGCTTCGTCACTTAATCTGTCAGTTGCTAGATAAAGCTCAACTTGGAAAGGTTTAAGCTCAAAAGCCAATTCAAATTGTTCAATAAATTCGGGGTAAGTTTCTAGCGCTTTTTGAAAACTGGCGTGTACCATAGGATAAAAATCTGCTCGCCCTTTAGCTATGAGTCTTAAAGCATGCTCTGAATCATTTACAAAAATGATATTTTTATTGGGCACAAAGCCTAAATTTAAGAAAAAATTATTTGTTGCGTCGTCACGTTTTAATATCAGCGTATAGTTTAAAATGTCCTCCAGTTTATTAATTAGCATATCTTTTCTGCCTGCGAGCGACACAAGATAGGTGCGTACTTGATCTATAGCATAAATCCAGTGATATTGGGATTCTCTTTCTGTGGTGCGAGATATGGAATAAATCAAACTATTTTTTGTTTGTTTGGCAAGTTGGAGAGCTCGTGCCCAAGGCATTACATTAATAGTGTAAGATATATTGTTGCTATCGAGAATCGGAGTGATTTTTTGAGTTGCGATACCGCTTAATCTGTCATTTTGATCAAGCTCTTGATAAGGGGGCCACAACTCAGTAAAAATAGTGATAGGTGCTTTCTGACTGGTTACAGGAATTTCACAAGCAAGTACACTTTGATCAAAAAGCGTAATAACTAAACACAAAATTCGTTTTATGAAAACCACACTACGCTCAGTTTTTGTTATCAATTTATTTCATTATAGCGTTAATTTAATAAAGCATTTAAAGGGTCATTTTGCTCATTTAAAATTTAATGGTCATTGCTAGAAACTAGAGTTCAAATGGCGCAACGCCGATACCTTCAATGCGGTAACCTACTTTTGCCAGTTCGCCTTCCCAGCTTTCGGTTTTCATTTTACCTGTAACAGAAATGGCATCGTAAAGGCTTTCAATCGGAACGCCATCTTTAAAGGTTACGTGCACAATCTGATTCGGTGGCGGTGGTGGTACATGAATACATGCGCCGAAATACGGCACTAATAAAAATTCGGTGATTACTTCATCATTACCTTCAAGTGGCACTACAAAGCCAGGTAATGTCACCATGGTATTATTGAGCTCTTTTACAATAGGTGCGTTTAAATCGGGTTGCACCCAATTGGCCTCAGAGTTTTCATTGTGTGCGGCTTGTCCTTCAACCGGTGATGATGAATAGCCTTTAGGAATGAGGTCTTCCCAGTAAAGCTCTTTTGCTTTGCCATTGGCAAACAGCTGATTACTTAATAACGTTATTAAGGCGAAAAAAGTAAACAATAGCGAATGTCGTTTCATATAATTCTCAAACTTTTATGGTTAAGCCATCGCTCAATGCATAGCGATATGCTTTGTATGCTGGTAAACAACCAAATGAGGTACCAAGCAAAATAATACCAGCCAATAAGCTCATTTGATATTGGCTAAGTGCCATAAGTTGCAAGTGGATACCGCTGATGCTGCCAAGCATGTTAGCAAGCAACACAATTACAAGATAATAAAATGCGATGGCCAGCAAGGTAGCACACACTGTGATTAATAGTGCTTCTAACCCGAGCAAAGTAAATATGGTACGTGGCGAAGCGCCCACTGAGCGTAAAATCGCAAGCTCGCGGCGGCGCTGACTTAAACTTGCCAGTAAGTTAGTCAGCATGCCAAGTAAAGCAATAACGACCACAGCACCTGAAATGACCAATAAGGCTTTTTCAAATACACCGACCACTTCCCATAACTGGCGTAGGGTGAATTTGGGCATAATCGCCAGCAGTGGCTCTTGCTTATACTGGCTGATATTACGTTGTAGTTGCAGTGCAAAAATCGGATTTTTTAGGCCTAATAAAAATGCACTGATTTGTTTTGGTTGCCCAGTGAGTTCTGCATTTGATAGGGCGGGCAATTTGTTTTGTTCATCTCTTTGTTCGCTGTGGTGCTGATGGTTCTCATCATCATGGTCATGATTATGTCCATGATGCTCATCTGCCTGATGTTTTTGGCTAATACTGGGCGTTGCTGAGCCATGAATATTATCAATTGCCACTAGTGGCACATGCACACTGTTATCTACCGCCGTGCCAGTTGCCGCTAAAATACCGACTACTTTAAATGGGTGGTCGTCATGATGATGAAAGCTGGTATTGCCAGCGCCATGCGACAGTACAATCGAGTCACCTAAATGGTAATGCAGTTTTTTAGCTACATTACTGCCAAGCACTACATGATTTACTTGTTCAAAAGCGTGCCCTTTTCTGAATACAAGGTTTTGCTTATTGGCATAACGGTAATGGGCAAAGTAGTCATTATTAGTACCAATTACGCTAAAACCTTTGTGGCTATCACCAAGCGATAGCGGAATCGCCCATTTTATTGAGCGCTTGCTAGTAATATCTTGATAGCTTTTGAAGCTTAAATTGTTAGTTGGGTGACCGATACGAAATACCGAAAAAAGCAATAATTCAGTGCTGCCAGTACGGGCACCGACAATTAAATCAGTACCTGATACCGTATTATAAAAGCTTGATTTGGCATCAACACGGGCACGTTCAATAAGCAGTAACAAGGTAATACTCAGAGCTATCGCAATAGTAGTAATTGCAATACTTGAAAAACGGTTAAGCAAGCTTTTGCGTGAGAGGGTTAATAAGCTCATAGTGCTAATTCCTGCATAAAGCTTGAAAGCGCTACTTGCCGATCAAATAAATTAGCGAGGGTTTGGTCATGGCTGACAAACAAAATACTGGTTTGATTATCTTTGGCTTGCTCAAAAAGCTGGTTAATAAATTCTTCTCGGGCGTCGTTATCAAGGGCTGAAGTTGGCTCATCAGCAATGATGAGTTCTGGTTCACCAAGTAATGCTCTGGCAGCAGCAACCCGCTGTTGTTGCCCTATGCTAAGTTGATTGACTGGCTTGGCAATATTTTGTTCACTTAAACCAAGCGCCATTAATAATGTAGTAGCTCCCTTTTCGACACTGCCGTATTTGACTGCAGCTTTTTCAGTACGTATTTTTGAGAACTCACACCCTAGTGTCACGTTTTCGGTCGCCGATAAAAAAGGGATTAAATTAAATTGCTGAAAAACATAACCAATATGATCTGCGCGAAAACGGTCTTTTTGTTTTTGTGACAGAGCTGAAAAAGCGGTGTCTAAAATCGAGATTGAACCACTGTTATGTTGCTGCACACCAGTAATTAGCGAGAGCAAAGTTGATTTACCACTGCCGCTTGGGCCGTAAATAAACACATGTTCGCCTTTTGCTAAGGCAAATTCATGCAGCACAAATTGGCTCTGAGCGCCTGGATAAGAAAAAGTGAGATTATTAATCGCTAACATGACTGCACAAAATAAATTTAAATTGGTGTGATACTATAACAACAATACCTTGAAACCAATCTTTTGCGATAGCAATTCATGCGCTTGCTTTTTTTGTTCAATTATTGAGTTTGCAGCGACTTTTCACTAAAATTGGCGCACCCCAATTTAGAGTGCATAAAGCACTTTTCTAGTATCAAAAATATCTTTTGGAGTTTCCATGAGTTCATATAAGGTTTTGGACGTAAATGACGATTTACCGATCCGTACCAAAGGTAAGGTTCACAGCGGTAAAGTTCGCAGTGTTTATTGGTTAACCGAGCAAGACAGCGTTCGTTTAATCGAAGAAAAGGGATATAACATTCCAAAAGATACACCACTTGCACTGATGGTTATTTCAGACCGTATTTCAGCGTTTGACTGTATTTGGCAAGGTGAAAACGGCCTTAACGGTGTGCCAGGTAAAGGTATTGCACTCAATTCAGTGGCGTCTCACTGGTTTAAATTATTTGACGAAGCAGGCCTTGCGGGTAATCACATAGTTGATATTCCACACCCTTATGTATGGATTGTACGTAAAGCCGAAACTGTTCGCGTTGAAGCAATTGCACGCCAATACATTACGGGTAGCATGTGGCGCGATTACGCAAAAGGCGTTCGCAACTTCTGTGGTATTGATTTACCAGAAGGTTTAGAAGCTCACCAAAAACTAGACAATGTATTAATTACACCATCGACTAAAGGCATTATTACTGGCGTAGCAGAAGTGCCAGAAGTAGATGATGTAAACATTACACGCGAAAACATCGAAAACAATTTAGCTGCATTTAACTTTAAGTCGGCAAGTGATATCGATTTATACGAAAAGCTATTAACTGAAGGCTTTAAGCTAATTAGCGAGCAACTTGCTGAGCTTGACCAAATTTTTGTGGATACGAAATTTGAGTTTGGCTACGTTGAAGAAGTTGATGGTTCACAAAAGCTTATTTATATCGATGAAGTTGGTACGCCAGATTCATCACGTATTTGGGATGGTTCAGCTTACCGCGAAGGTAACATTGTTGAAAACTCGAAAGAGGGTTTCCGTCAGTTATTAATCAATAACGTACCGGACAGCGATGTATTACTTAATAAAGATCGCATGGATGAACGTGAAGAACTTGCCAAAGGTTATAAACTACCGGTCGATGTGATGATGCAAGTGTCGGATACTTACGTTGGTATTGCGAGCAAAATCGTTGGTAAACAGTTAGAAATTCCAAGCGATCCGCGTCAAGAAGTGATCGACATTCTTGATAAAGAGTATGGTCTAATCGACTAAATAATTTATGCGCTTTAGGTATATGAGTTATTTAAAGCGCAACTCCCTCTTACTCTTCTCTATTTTCTTATCTTAAAAATATTACACTACCAACGATTTTAAATGGGCTTGTTGCATCTGCCCTTTTAATTAAGCCCTTGTCAATTATTGAATATGACAATTTTATATGTTTTTTGTATTGATTTTGTATCTAATGTAAATGATTGTAACGCGTTTGTTTTGTGCTAATTCAAATGGTAGTGCTATTGATATTGGTTGTCATTTCTTTTTTGGTGGTGAGGTCTGATAAGTTGTGAGATTAATTTGGAAGTATTATCCCTTTTTTTCGATTAATTGAGCATAAAAATCTAATATTAAATTTGGCGATTTAGCTCTCAAGGTGTTTGGATGTCTGCTTATTGTTTTTAGTGATATGTTTATTTGCTTTTGGTTATATGTGATTTTTGTTGTTGAAATGTTAAAAGTTGGTTAACTTCAATCTCGAGATAGATACTGCATCAAAGCAGGTATCAAGCAACTACGAAATCTGGGAAAGCGTTATGAAATTAAAAACATTAACTACATCAGTACTACTTGCACTTAGCACAGTAGCTACTGCGCAGGCAGCCGATGAAAACCGTTTTATCATCCAAGTTGATAATAATAACAAAGGCGTTGTAAAAGCCTTGGCTAAAAAACTTGGCGGTGATATTAAACTAGATTCAAATGGATTTTTTGCTGCAAGCTTCTCAGGGAAAGATTTATCAGAAGTTAAAGGGCTTCTTAATAATCCTCATATTAAACTAATCGAGCAAGATTTTGTTCGTAAGCCAATGTCACTTTACAGTGATGATATTGGTGATGCGATGACACAGCAATTAACACCATATGCTGTATATCAATCACAAGCAGACCAACTGGCGTTTGATGCATCTTCAGATATGAAAGTATGTGTAATCGATTCAGGTCTTGATCAATCTAACCCAGATTTTGTTTGGGGTAACATCACTGGTGATAACGATTCTGGTACAGGTAACTGGAATGAGCACGGTGGTCCTCACGGTACACACGTAGCTGGTACAATTGGTGCAGCTGATAACGGTGTTGGTGTAGTGGGTATGGCACCAGGTGTACCAATGCACATTATTAAAGTATTTAATGCAGAAGGTTGGGGTTATTCATCAGATTTAGCGCATGCAGCAAACCTATGTAGTCAAGCTGGCGCTAACATTATCAGCATGAGCTTAGGTGGCGGCGGTTCTAACAGCACTGAATCAAATGCATTTGCTAACTTTACTGCTGCAGGTGGTTTAGTTGTAGCGGCAGCGGGTAACGACGGCAACAATGTTCGTTCATACCCTGCGGGTTACCCATCAGTTATGATGATTGGTGCTAATGATAACAATGACCAAATTGCAGATTTCTCTCAATTCCCTAGCTGTAGCTCAGGTCGTGGTAAGCAAGCAACTGAAGATGAAACTATCTGTGTTGAAGTAACTGCTGGTGGTGTAGACACACTTTCTACTTACCCTGCAGATATGGCAACAAGCGCATCACTTTCTGCAGATGGCGTTGCGATGAATACGTCATCAATGGAAAACGCGGGTGAAGCAACAGCCTCTACCTTCTTTATGGGTACAGCTGAAGCGGTTAACTCTGCAGCTGCAGGTAAAATCTGTGTTATCGACCGCGGCAATATTTCATTCCACGATAAAGTACTTAACTGTGAAAACTCAGGCGGTGTTGGTGCGGTTATCGTGAACAATGAAGCGGGTATGCTTTACGGTACTTTAGGTGATACAAATGCGACATCAATTCCTGCAGTAGGTGCAGCACTTGAAGACCGCGCGACCCTTCTTAATGCAGCATCAATGACTGTGAAAATTGGCACAAGCGATTATGGCTTTATGAGCGGTACTTCAATGGCAACACCAGCAGTTTCAGGTATCGCAGCGCTAGTTTGGTCAAATCACCCAACATGTACAGGTACTGAAATTCGTAATGCACTTAAAGCTACGGCTTATGATGCTGGCACACCAGGTAAAGATGTTTACTTCGGTTACGGTATTGTTAAAGCAAAAGCGGCTGATGATTACTTAACAGCTAACGGATGTGCTGGCGGTGATAATGGTGGCGGTAATAACGGTGGTGGTGAAGGTGATATCACATTATCAGCACAAGGTTACAAAGTGAAAGGTACTAAACGTGTAGACCTAACTTGGTCAGGTACAAGTGTATCTTCAATGGACGTTTTCCGTAACGGTTCAATGGTTGCTACAGTATCGAATACGGGTAGTTACACAGACGCAGTTGGTGGTAAAGGTGGCGGTAGCTTTACTTATAAAGTATGTGAAGCAGGTACTTCAACATGTTCTGCTGAGAAAACAGTTGTTTTCTAACTAAATAATAAATCAACCCAAAAAATTAAAGCCGCACTAGCGGCTTTTTTTGTGGCTGAAATCACGGTTGTTACTGGCGATTAGCTTAAAGTTTACTATTCTAAAAACTGCAACAATTGTATTTGGGGCAGTAACCAATGAAACTCTCTTCTCTTACCGTATGCATTGCATTATCTTTTTCTGCAAGTGTATACGCCGAAATCGATAATCATCGTTTTATTATTCAAGTTGATAATGGCCATAAAGGCGTTGTTAAAGCTCTTGCAAAGCAATTAGGAGGCGATATTAAACTTGATAGCGATGGTTTTTTTGCCGCTTCATTTAATGGTACCGACTTATCTACGCTAAAAGGGCTGCTAAATAACCCACATATTAAATTAATTGAACAAGATCATACTCGCAAAGCATTTAACCTTTTTAACGATGATATTGGTGATGCAATGTCACAGCAACTAACGCCTTATGCTGTTTATCAATCACAAGCAAACCAAGTGTTGTTTGATGGAAATACCGGTATAAAAGTATGCGTGATTGATTCAGGATTAGATCAATCCAACAATGATTTTGTTTGGGGCAATATAAGTGGTACTAACGATTCCGGTACTGGTAACTGGAATGAGCAAGGCGGGCCTCATGGCACTCATGTAGCAGGCACCATTGGTGCTGCAGATAACAGTTTTGGTGTTGTGGGCATGGCACCTGGCGTGCAAATGCATATTGTAAAAGTATTTAATGCCAGTGGCTGGGGATATTCATCAAGCCTTGCTCATGCCGCTAATGTTTGCTCAGCAGCCGGCGCAAATATTATTAATATGAGCTTAGGTGGTGGTGGCGTAAGTTCTACTGAATCTGCCGCATTTGAAAATTTTTCATCAGCTGGTGGTCTTTCAGTTGCCGCTGCGGGGAATGATGGCAATAGTGTTCGCAGTTACCCTGCAGCTTACTCGTCGGTGATGATGATAGGCGCTAACGACGCTAACAACCAAATTGCCAGCTTTTCGCAGTTTCCAAGTTGTGAAACCGGGAGAGGTAAAAAGCGCAAACAAGATGAAACTATTTGTGTTGAAGTCACCGCAGGTGGTGTAAATACTTTATCAACCTATCCAGCAGGAACCGCAAGTAGTTCGGTTGTTTTAGCTGATGGCGTTGGTGTAGCTTCAAGTGCAATGGAAAACTCCGGGGATGAAACGGCAGCACCTTATTTTATGGGGTTGGGTAACGCAGTCGATGTTGGTGCAAATGGCAAAGTATGTGTAATTGATAGAGGTAGCATTAGTTTTCATGATAAAGCGCTTAATTGCCAAAACTCTGGAGGGGTTGCTGCAGTTATCGTGAATAATGAAGCCGGGCTCTTTAGTGGCACATTAGGCTCTCCTAACAACACAAGTATTCCTACAGTTGGCGTAGCATTAGAAGATAGAAGTGAAATGTTGAATGCACTTTCCATTAGAGTAAAAGTGGGTGCTAGTGATTATGGTTATATGAGTGGTACATCGATGGCAACTCCTGCAGTTGCAGGCGTAGCAGCACTGGTTTGGTCAAATCATCCTGATTGTAGCGGTGAAGATATTCGCAGTGCATTAAAAGCAACAGCACTTGATGCTGGTGCAAGCGGCAAAGATGTGTACTTTGGTTATGGCATAGTGCAAGCAAAAGCTGCTGATGATTATTTAATTGCTAACCCGTGTGGTGGTGATGGTGGTGGCGACCCTGGAACTACTGACCTTAATGTAACTGGCTATAAAGTAAGAGGTGTACAACACGTTGACCTTGTTTGGTCCGGTATTTCGGGAAGTTTGGTAGATATTTACCGTAATGGCATTGTTGTTAATTCAGTAAATAATGATGGGGAGTACACAGATATCATAGGGGTTAAAGGAGGGGGAAGCTACACCTACAAAGTGTGTGAGTCCGGTACTAATAAGTGTACTTCAGAGCAGTCGGTGGAGTTCTAAGAAATACGTCATATTTAATTCATTAAATAGTGAATGTGCCTTTCTATAATTAAATAGGAGGGTACGCTCTTGAAACTCGATCCTACATGTTGGGCACCTAAGCATTATTACAAGCGCATTTTAATTTGCGAATTTGTATTTTTATTCTTTTGTTTGCCGATACTTTTGTATTTTGTACGCGATTTAATTGCGTCTTACTTATTGTTATTTTTGGTATCGGTAGTAGGGTGGTGCGTTTTATTGTTGTTAAGCGATCCTCGCTTTAAGCGTTTTCGACTTTGGAATCCAGAACAGCTCAAACTCTCTCTTGATAGGGTTGCAGCAACTTTTGTAGTGGCCGCGCTTTTTATGGTGGTTGCTAGTTGGTATTTTACCCCACAGTGGTTTTTTACTTTGCCAACCCAACAAACCAAGTGGTGGTTTCTGTTATTAATACTTTACCCCATTTTTTCAGCGTGGCCACAGGAAGTGATTTTTCGTACCTTTATGTTTCATCGCTATAAACGCGTGTTTAAAAGTAAGCAGTTACGCGCATACTTAAGTGCCACAAGTTTTGCCTTAGCGCATTTATTATTTGCAAATTGGATAGCGGTAGTGGGTGCCTTTATTGCCGGTTTAGTATTTTCATTTACTTATATCCATTCGCGCAGCACTTTGTTAGTAGCAGTTGAGCACAGTTTGTGGGGGTGTTGGTTATTTACCGCAGGGCTCGGCATGTATTTTGATAGCTCGATGCGTTTATACAGCGATTAAATGGCTACATATTAAAATAATAGCGGTAGCCAATTTGATATTGAATTTCTTTTTTATCAATTGCTTGACTTAAATACCACCGCGAAGGGCGGTGAGAGTCGATATAGTTAAGCTCGGTTAGTAAAAATGATTGCTTAGAGAGCTTATAGCGGTAAGCGAATGAAAAGGCATTACCTTGCTCGTTGTTGTTATCACCCCAAAGGTTATCTAAATCGTCTACATTAAAATGCTCGAAACGAGCAGCAATATGGTGGTTCGACCAAAAATGGCGTAGCATCACAAAAGCATTGGCGAAATCATTATCGACAACTTTTTCTTTGTATGGTGAGGTCATGTAAGTATTGCCTTGCATATATTGCGCAATGACTTCCCATTCTTTTGCAAAGCGATATTTTAAAGCCGAATGAATAAACTCTGTCGTCCATGTGTATTGGCCGTTTTCTACTAAGCCTTCTTCGGCAAAATTATCATAAAAACCAAAATTGAATTTAAGTTTATTGTTGTATTTCCAATTCGCTGAAATATGCAAACCAAAACGGTCATCAAGTTCTAAAAATGGGTCGGATTCGGCTGCTTGAAATTTGAGTTTAGCATCGCGCGCAGGGAAATCTTGTACGATTAACTTTTCGTGTAACAAGGTTTGCCGACTACCAATAGTCCAGCCATGCCATGCAAGCATTGCCCCCGCTGGGTCATTATTTTTAAACAATGAAACATCAGCTGAAAAGTCATGCTTAGAGTTTGAGAATTTTCCTAACTTTTCAAGTGACAAATTAAGACCGCTATTTCGTAATTCTTCACCAACCCAATTGTTTAAACTGCTAGAGGTTAATGAATAGGGGGTTGACCAAGCAGTAGCTACATTTTCAACACTAATCGTTGGGTAGAAAACACCGAGTTTTGATTTTATTCGCCAACCACTGCTTGTTGGCAGGCTTTTATAATTCAAATAGCCTTCGGTTATGCCAGTGGCACTATTACCTTTGTTGGCAAATGCATTAGCAACGACTGTAGCTGACCAGGTTGAATTAAATTCTAAATCGAGATGGGCACCTAATTGACCTAAAGCTAAACCACTACCATCATTAAAGCGATATTTTCCATAGTCGCCAGCTAAATAGCTTTCGTTACCATCACTTGCAACATGGTAGGCTCTCAAATCAATTATTCCTTTAAGGTTGGCGTCTAATGCAAAGCTGTTAGCATGTATGCCAAATAAAGAAAATACTATTAATACGTTAGTTAACCGTTTTTGCATTCGCTGTAATCTGCTGTTGGTAGTCTGATTGTAATAACCATGTTTCAAAATCAAGTGCCGGTAAGGGCTTACTAATAAAATAGCCCTGAGCTAACTCGCATCCTTGCGACTTAAGCCAAAGTAATGTTTGCTCATCTTCAATGCCTTCGGCAACCAAAGTTAACCCCATATTATGAGCCAGTTCAATTGTTGATTTAACAATGATTTTGTCGTTCTCATTATCAAGTAAATGTTGCACAAAAGAGCGATCAATTTTCAGCTCTTGCACTGGCAGCTGTTTTAATTGCGCCAGTGACGAATAGCCAGTGCCATAATCGTCAATGGAAAGTTTAAAACCATTTTGGTTTAGGTAATTCAACACCTCAGTTGCTTTGGTTGGGTCGTCTACTACTGCATCTTCTGTCACTTCAAGTGTAATAGCGCAATCCCCAAGTTTATGTTTGTTTTTAAGTGCTATCACAAAATCAGAGTAGGATTTATCTAAAATATTCTCAGCTGAGATATTAATAGCGATATTTATTTTAATCCCTTTATCCAACCATTCTAAATATTGATTAATTGCAGATTGAGTTACCCAACGCGTTAGTGCATCCATTAACCCTGTTTTTTCGGCAATGCTAATAAAGCTATCTGGTGGAATGAGCCCTTTTTCAGGGTGTTGCCACCTTACTAATGCCTCAACATGGCTAATTTCCATGGTTTTTAAAGATAGTTTTGGTTGATAAAACAGTGTCAGCTGATTTTCTTCAATTGCTGCTCGTAAATTATTGGTTAAGAACAGTCGCTCAATGGCATTTTGGTCAAAAATTGGGTCGTATATTTGAAAAGTGTGCTTATCATTTTTTGCTCGTTGAATTGCTACATTGGATTTTTGTAATAACTCTGCAACTGAACAGTTAGGGTGTTGAGATGAGCGCACCACACCAAAGGTAAACTGAAGATGCAATTGTATATTTTGAAAATGGCATTGCATTGTTAATGCTTGTTGTAACGTGCAGATTAAATTTTCAATATTTTGTTCTTTTGCAATTAGTACAAAATATTCTGCACCAAGGTGGTAACTATCAAAGCCATGCTCTGTTTGTACAAGTTGACTCGCAACTTCATTTATTACGTAGTCACTCGCTTGATAGCCAAGGGTATCGGCGATGTCTTCTGCGCGTAAAATGCATAATTGAATGATTAAAAAGTCATTTTGCGATTTTTGGCGTCGTTCAATTGCTGCAATTAATGCATTACGATTGGGCAGATGAGTAAGTTGGTCATGAAATGCTTGAAAGCTGATGGTTTCTTCTCTTGAAATAATCGCTTTTGTCATCACATTAAATTCGCTCGAAAGTTGCCTTAACTCTAGGCTGCCAGTGACATCAACAATGCCATCGTAATTTCCTTTGGTAATTGATTTAACTTGGCTAACTAAGTTTTTTATTGGTCGAGTAATGTCTCTGGCTATTGCAATTGCCCCAAAAGTAGACAACACAACCGTAATTAAAACTAATAAGAACAATTGGCTCCATTGAATATCAATGCTTTTTAGCAGATCAGCTCTTGATTCAAAAAGAACCGCTGATATATAGCCGCTATTCGTATTACCTAGTTCTAATCGGCTGTATAAATATTGTTGCTCTGTATTGGCGATGATACGTTTAAATACATCGGCTTTTATCGGGTAGTTTTGCTCATCTGAGCTGGCAATAACACTGTAATGTTTGCCATCAAAACTAGCAAAGCCAACATTAACATCTGTCAAAGCCGCTAGCTCATTTGCAAGTGCATTATTAATTAAATAGCCAAAACCTATCCAACCAACAATTCTCGCACCGCTTTTTATGGGAGCGAAACTTAATTGATATAATGCATTATCAATAAATACTAATTGTGCAGTTTGTTGTTGTAATACGTTTGTAGATAAGTTAAATGGTTTACCTTGCCCTTTGCCAACACGCACTTTTTTATTGCCCTGATTATCGATAATGGTAACCAGCTGCGCAAAAACAGTACCTTCATTGTTTATTGCCATAGCAAGGTCACTATCAATGCGCTTTCTATGGTTATTAAGAGCTATTAAAAAGCTTTTGGTATCTTCTTCGAGTACGGATTTAAGGCCATAATCTTTTGCGGCTGTTTCGGCAAAGGCTGAAAGATAATAGCGCCGGTTATTAAATTGTGTTTGAAAAATATCGGATGCATTGCTTAAGCGATTATTTAGCTGGGTGCTTTCTAGTGTTATATTCGCGTGGTAAGTAAAATAAAAACTTACCAGTTGCACGAGTAGAAGCAAAAATAGAAATAAAATTAGTATTTTACTTTGTAAACTGCGTACTTTGAAAAGTCTCATAATGAATTAGTACTCTTCTAAAAAATCGAATTCTTGTTGTCCAACTTGCTTTGGAATAGGCAGTAGCGGTTTTGCTAAAGTTAATGTGATTATCTCTTTTTCTTTATTTAGCGAATGAGTCTCAGTAATTTTATGAGAAGGTGTATCGATCTGAGGGTGCCAAACTGAAATTTCATATTCACCGGTGTCTTTAAGAGAGATACTCGATAGTCCATTTGTGTTTGTTTTAGCAAAATATGGGGTATCAACCACTAGAATAAAGCCACTCATCCAGTCGTGAATATTACAACCCATGGCAACTTCTTCTGTCGTTCTAATGTTTTCAATTTGTTTGGACGAGCCTGCTTTTAACTTAAACTCAAAGCGGTTATTACCGGATACCGAGTAAATATGATGCGTAATATCGTCTTTATTTGAGAAAACAATATGTTGCCCTTTTTGCATTACCGTAATGTACGGCGCAAATTTTTTATCTTGCTGATCGATCACAAGAGGTTGGTTATTGGCGGGTAAATCGATTGTTCCAGACTTCGGCGTAAGATAAACCACAATGTCGTTTATTGGGGTGTTATTTTTATCAACTACCTTAATAGCAATGTCTAGCGCATGCGCGTTTGCAATCATTATTAATGTTGAAAGTGAAAACAGTATATTCCTCAAGCGTTTTTCCCCTGCATGCTTAGCTCAATCAATTTTTCTTTCAATTTTAAAACGAGTGAGTTGAGCTAAAAATAAGTTTAGACCTGTTTATAGCTAGAGCGAGGTTTTACAGAAAAAATTGCACGATTTATGAAGAATAAAAAAGCCAATCATTTTTAGATTGGCTTTTTCGAAACAGTAAATGCAAAAAGAGCTTATTCGATATTCTGGATCTGTTCGCGCATTTGTTCAATCAGTACTTTTAACTCAACTGCAGCGTTAGTTACTTCGGTATTAATTGATTTAGATGCTAGCGTATTTGCTTCACGGTTAAACTCTTGCATCATAAAATCTAAACGGCGGCCGCATGCGCCACCTTTTTTAAGGATTTTGCGCGTTTCTTTAACGTGCGACTGTAAGCGGTCAAGTTCTTCTGCAACGTCTTGCTTTTGTGCAAGATAAATCAGTTCTTGCTCAAGGCGATTTTGATCAATCTCTGCTTTTAACTCTTCTAAACGGTTAGTTAGTTTTTCACGTTGCCATTTCATTACTTCAGGCATTTGTCCGTTTACCATTTCAACTTGATTGATAATCGCGGTTAAGCGGGTATCAATCATAGTTTCTAGGTTTGCACCTTCCGAGCCACGCGCATCAATAAAATCAGAAACAGTTTTATCAAAACCACTTAGTAATTCCGTTTGCACTGAATCCATATCCATTTCTTCAGCTTCCATTACGCCAGGCCAGCGCAGAATATCCATTGGGTTGATATCGCCTTTTATTTGGTCTTGCAACCAAGTTGCATTATTCATAAGTTGCTTAGCAAGGGTTTCATTAATTTTCATTTCGCCCACATGCGCTGGGTTAGCATTAAATTTTAGTGCCACCTCAACTTTACCGCGTTGCAATTGTTTACGCAGTTTTTCACGGATAACAGGCTCTAGTGCTCTAAATTGTTCTGGTAGACGAATAAAGGTTTCTAAGTATCTTTGGTTAACAGAGCGAATTTCCCAAACGCCGTTACCCCAGTCACCTTTAACTTCATGGCGAGCGTAGGCTGTCATACTATGGATCATGTGCGGTTTCCTAAGTTTTCAGAAATGATAATTTGTGCTTGGTCGCATTATAGCGGAAGTTGTTTAGCAGCTTACAGTAAATTTTGTTTGATAAAAATATAAAGAGACTGCCTTTTATTACTTTTCCCGTAGCGAATAAAGGAATTACTTCTTATAATATGCCAAATCTTGAATAGTGAGGATATCTAATGCGTCCTAGTGAACGAACGCCTAACCAAATTCGCCCAGTCTCTTTTACCCGTAATTATACAATGCATGCTGAAGGCTCAGTATTAGTTGAGTTTGGCAATACTAAGGTATTGTGTACTGCAACAGTTGAAGCTGGTGTGCCGCGTTTTATGAAAGGCCAAGGTAAAGGTTGGATCACTGCCGAATACGGTATGTTGCCGCGTTCTACTCATAGCCGCTGTGGTCGTGAAGCTGCAAAAGGTAAGCAAGGTGGTCGCACTATGGAAATCCAACGCCTTATTGCACGCTCGTTACGTGCAGCAGTTGATTTAGCTGCGCTTGGCGAAAATACAATCACTATTGACTGTGATGTTATTCAAGCTGATGGTGGTACGCGTACTGCTTCAATTAGTGGTGCATGTGTAGCATTAGTAGATGCACTTACCTACATGCGTACTAAAGGCATGATCAACGCAAATCCACTTAAGCATATGATTGCTGCAATCTCGGTGGGTATTTATAACGGTGAAGCGGTAACGGATCTAGAATATTTAGAAGATTCAGAAGCTGAAACGGATATGAATGTGATTATGACTGAGACAGGTAAGTTTATTGAAGTGCAAGGTACAGCAGAAGGCGAACCGTTCTCATATGACGAATTAACTGACTTACTTGAGTTGGCTAAGCATTCAATTCGCGAAATCATCGATATGCAAAAGCAAGCGTTAGCGTAATAGGGTACAACATGAAAGATTATCAAAAAGAGTTTATTGAATTTGCACTTGAGAAGCAGGTACTTAAGTTTGGTGAGTTTACACTAAAATCTGGCCGTACTAGCCCATACTTCTTTAATGCAGGTTTATTTAATACTGGTCGTGACCTTGCGCGTTTAGGTCGTTTTTATGCGGCAGCGCTTCAAGATTCTGGTATTGATTTTGATGTGTTATTTGGCCCCGCTTATAAAGGTATTCCAATTGCAACAACAACTGCGGTTGCATTAGCAGACCATCACGAGCGTGATGTACCTTATTGCTTTAACCGTAAAGAGAAAAAAGATCACGGTGAAGGTGGTACATTAGTAGGTTCTGCACTTGAAGGTAAAATCATGCTGGTGGATGATGTTATCACGGCTGGCACGGCAATTCGCGAATCAATGGAAATCATCGCTGCAAATGGTGCAGATCTTTCAGGCGTACTAATTGCGCTTGATCGCCAAGAAAAAGGTAAAGCTGAACTTTCTGCTATCCAAGAAGTAGAACGTGACTTTAATACACAGGTAATTTCAATTGTTAAGTTAGCCGACCTTATTACTTACCTTGAGCAAAAAGGTGATATGTCAGAACACTTAGCATCAGTTAAAGCGTACCGCGACCAATACGGTGTAGCGTAATTACATAAAAGTTTGATATAAAACCCCGATTATCGGGGTTTTTTTATGGATAAATAAAATGAGCGAAATTAATAAACCAAACGGCGGCGGGCTACAGCGTGTATTTAAAGCCAGCTATTGTTCTTACTTAGGTATAAAAGCGGCAATAAAAGAAGAGGCAGCATTTCGCCAAGAATTGTTTCTAGTATTAATTATGTTTCCGGCTTCATTTTGGTTGGCTCAAGATTTGATTCACTGGGCTGTGTTAGTTTCAGTGCTGCTATTAGTATTAATTGTAGAATTATTAAATTCAGCAATTGAAGCGTTAACTGATCGCGTAAGCACAGAAAGACATGTTTTATCTGGTCGCGCAAAAGATATGGGTTCAGCTGCTGTTACTTTTTCACTATTAATCGTAGGTATTGTCTGGGGCGTAAGTCTTTATATAAAGATCTTTGCTTAATTTACGTTGGTGTAAAAATAGTCACGTCTTAAGTTATCCAGCTTTAAAAGTGATAAATATGTAACGAAAGTTGCAAATTCTGCCGGTTTTGTACATATTTCGCCCGAACGATCCAAAAAACTAAAAAAAGTTTGAAACAGGGGTTGATCCAAATTCGGATCTCTCTATAATGCGCCTCCACCAACACGGGGAACGACGCAGTATAGCAGCGAATCACGAGTTGGTTGAGTCAAGTAAAACTGAGTTTTGAAAGTTTTTAAAAATAATCAAAATTAAGTGTTGACAAAAAAATAGGAAAGCGTAACATACGCAGCCCTAACAGCGACAAAGCGTCGCGGCAAAC
>NZ_JBFKMX010000016.1:0-47770 GCF_041629635.1 Pseudoalteromonas sp.
GCCGTTAAATCATCATACAAACGCTGTAAGTGACGCACCGCATTTTCTTGCGCTGCATCATGATGAAAATCGTCGCGAGTTAAGTCTTGTTGATATTTTTGCCAAGGGGTCATGATAAATACAAAGAGTTACTTAAATTTTGATGTAAAATATTAACACGAGCGCAATCAAAGCGTATATTTAAAGTATCTATTTTCAAAAATTATAAGGCTTAATAGTATGAGTACAGCCATTTGGATCACCTTAGTAGTCGCCACTGCCGTTGCTAGTTTTTTTATTGGAAGCCTAATCACAAAGCGTCAATATGAACATGACGAATTAGAAAAAGAAGTTGAAAGAGCACAAAGCGATCTTGAACAATTTAAGCAAGATGTTTCTCTTCATGCTGCCCACACCAATAAACTTATGGGAAAAATGCAAGAAAGTTACTTACAGCTTGTTAAACACATGGAAGAAACCAATCAGTTATTAGTTGCAAAAAACGACACTGAAGTTGTTCCTTTCTTTTCTCAAGAAGCGACGGAAATTTTATCCGAAACACGTGATAATGATGTTACACGCACTAAAATTTTAGCGCGCAATGCCGAATTACAAGCGCCGCCTGCTGACTTTGTAACCGGTGAAACGGGCATTTTTAGAGGTGATAGTTCAGAAAACAAGCAAACAGAAAGTGCTTAATCGCATCTTGATGAACTTTTTTTTGACCCCATAGTCATTATAAGTAACTGGCTGATTTGCTCCTCCCTGAAAAGAGCAAATCAGCTACCCTTTTGATTTAAGGAGCGTTATTTTGACTATGAAAACAAAATTAACAGTATTAAGCGCAGCAATTCTTTCAGCCACACTATTAATTTCCCCGGCTATTAGCCACGCAAAATTGCCTGTTTCGGTTAACGGACAACAACTTCCAACTCTTGCCCCCATGCTCGAAAAAGTCACACCTGGTGTAGTGAGTATTCGTGTATCTGGTTCTAAAGAAGTACGTCAACGTGTAGACCCTTTTGATTTCTTTTTTGGAAACCCACAGCGCCAACCGCGCGCTGAAAAGCGCCCATTTAGCGGTTTAGGTTCAGGTGTTATTATTGATGCTGACGAAGGTCACATTGTTACCAATAACCACGTTATACAAGACGCAGAAAAAATTATTGTCACTTTACAAGATGGTCGTGAATTCGAAGCTAAATTAGTCGGTAGTGATCCTCAATCAGACATCGCGTTATTAGAAGTTAAAGGGGAGGACCTGACTGAAGTAAGACTTGCTGATTCAGATGAATTGCGTGTCGGTGACTTCTCTGTTGCTATTGGTAATCCATTTGGCCTTAGCCATACTGTTACTTCAGGTATTGTCAGTGCACTGGGTCGTTCAGGTCTGAATATTGAAGGTTATGAAGACTTTATTCAAACCGACGCTGCAATTAACCAAGGCAACTCGGGTGGCGCACTTGTTAACCTTAAAGGCGAACTAATTGGGATTAACACTGCCATTTTAGGCGCATCGGGTGGTAACGTAGGTATTGGCTTTGCTATTCCATCTAATATGATGAAAAGCCTAGTAGATCAAATTTTAGAGTTTGGTGAAGTACGTCGCGGTAGCTTGGGTATTTTGGGTAGTAATGTAAATGCAGGTGTCGCTAAGGCGTTTGGTTTAGAAACCAAACAAGGCGCTATCGTTAACGAAATTGTTGAAGACAGTGCAGCAGAAAAAGCTGGTCTTAAAGTTAACGACGTTATTGTGAGCATTGATGGTAAGAAGATACACAGTTTTATGGAGCTTCGCAGTAAAATAGCAACTTCAGGTGAAGGTAAAACCGTTAAGTTAGGCATTATTCGTGATGGCAAGAATAAAACCATTAAAGTGAAACTCGGTGGTATATCTGATACTGCAACTGCCGCAGATAAAATGCACCGCAACTTAACCGGTGCAACTCTCGAAGCAGGCCAAACTGATGACGGCAAAGAAGGTGTTGTTATCAAGTCGATTGATTCAAACCGTGCCCCTGCAGCGCGTGTAGGATTAGAGGAAGGCGATGTTATCTTAATGGTTAACAGAACTCGTGTAGATTCTGTACGTGATTTAAGCAAAGCTATCGATGACGTTGAAGGCTATATTTTCCTTCGTGTTCAACGTGGCACTCGCATATTCAATGTACAAATTCAGTAAATAGCGAACAGTCAACTTTTATATAAAAACGCTCAACTCAGTTTGGGCGTTTTTTATATTTACTGGAAAGAGCGTTCGGCTTGCCGAACACATTTATTCTTGCCACAATAAACCTCTTTTAAAAAAATAATTAAACGGCCCAGTGTGTTAAAAAAGCTTCAGTTTTTGCTTACCCCTACTTTATTAGGACTTGGATTTGCCTTTATTTACCTAATGGTGTTCTCACCAGAGTTATTACGCGAACAATTTAAAGCGAATGAAGCGACATTAAATGCAAGTCATCTTAGCTTTGCTAATGCCGTTAAAGCAGCATCTCCAGCGGTAGTAAATATTTACTCAGAATCCATTAGTAACCGCCCCCGCAGCCTGCGCCCAGCAAGTCCAATTCGCGAACTAGGCTCGGGTATTATAATGTCTAAAAAAGGGTACATTCTTACCAACTACCACGTGATCAATAATGCAGACCAAATATTGGTTGTGCTTAACGATGGCCGTCAGTTTACTGATGTACAGTTGATTGGTTTTGATGTTCCTACCGATTTAGCATTATTGAAAATTACCGCTAAACATTTACCAGAAATTCCGACTAATAACGATTTTATACCACAGGTGGGTGATGTTATTCTCGCCATTGGCAACCCTCTCAATTTAGGCCAAACGATTACTCAAGGGATTATTAGCGCTACCGACAAAACCAATATTGCACAAACTCGCCATACACGCTTCTTACAAATGGACGCAGCGGTAAACACAGGTAACTCAGGTGGTGCAGTTATAAACACGAATGGCACGCTAGTGGGTATTACCTCAGCTAAATTCAAACATGCAAGAAATTTAGAAGTACAAGGCATTTTCTTTGCCGTGCCTTATTCATTGGCAAAAGAGGTAATGGATAAAATCATTAAATATGGTCGCGTAATTCGCGGTTATATTGGCTTTGATGCCGATCCGGTTGATAGTTCAGGTCGCTTAGTTAGAAACAATCACACACCTGTGTACGGCATGCGTGTTGCTCGCCTAGACCCTCTAGGCCCAGCATGGCGCGCTGGTTTTGAAATCAATGATATAGTGACAAAAATTGATGGCAAAAAAGTAATTAACACCAATACTACTTTAGAACTTATTACCAATACACCACCGGGTAATGTGCTCAGCTTCTCAATAATTCGTGAAGGTAAAGCTATTGAGCTACCAGTTGAAGTGGGTGAGCTGCAGTTCTAAGATAAATTAGTTAACAAAAAGGCCGCAATTGCGGCCTTTTGGTTTATAGCTTTTTAACTAGCTTTTCGACGGGCAATTTTTACGCCTAAGCCACCAAGCTTATCTTCAATACGTTGATAGCCTCTATCAACATGATAGATGCGATCTACGATTGTTTCGCCTTGCGCAATTGCACCCGTTAAAATTAAACTGGCTGATGCACGTAAATCTGTTGCCATAACTTGTGCGCCACTCAACAACTCAGTATGTTCACAAATTGCCGTATTACCCTCTAAACGAATGTTTGCCCCCATACGCTTGAGTTCTGGCACATGCATAAAACGGTTTTCGAAAATCGTTTCAGTGATGGTTGCACTGCCTTCAGCAACCACATTAAGCGCTGTAAATTGCGCCTGCATATCCGTAGGAAAGCCGGGATGTGGTGAGGTTTTAATATTTACCGCTTTTGGCATGCGACCACGCATATCTAAATAAATGCTGTTATCATTTAATTCGATGAGTGCATTGGCATCACGCAATTTCTCAATGACAGGTTCTAAACTGAAATGATCTGTTCCGTGACAAAGCACTTCACCTTTTGCCATTGCAGCTGCCACAAGGTAAGTCCCTGTTTCAATGCGATCTGGTAAAATGCGATGTTCACAGCCAGTAAGTGATTCAACACCTGTAACTTCAATACGATCAGATCCTGCACCAGTAATTTTTGCGCCCATTGCACTGAGGTATTTAGCTAAGTCATTGATTTCTGGTTCACGTGCAGCGTTTTCCAATACTGTTACACCGTCAGCTAATGTGGCTGCCATAAGTAAGTTTTCAGTTGCTCCTACGCTCACCACATCCATAAAGATATGTGCGCCTTTTAAGCGACCATTTACTTTAGCATTGATATAACCACCTTCCACAGTGATATCAGCACCCATTTTTTCTAGGCCTGAAATGTGGAGATCAACGGGTCTTGCACCTATTGCACAGCCACCTGGTAAAGAGACTTGCGCTTCACCAAAGCGTGCCAATAACGGCCCTAGAGCCAAAACCGAAGCGCGCATTTGCTTAACTAAATCATATGGTGCAAGTACTTTATCGATAGTGCTACCATCTACAACCAAATCATCCTGTTGCCACTCTACCTGCGCACCAAGCGTTGCAAGTAGTGCTTCAGTTGTATTGATATCACGTAAACGTGGCACATTAGTAAAACGACTTTTACTGTTTGCCAGAATCGCAGCAAATAAAATTGGCAGTGCGGCATTTTTCGCGCCAGAAATGGTCACTTCTCCGGCAATCGTACTGCCGCCTTGAATTACAAATTGATCCATTGATGCCACCTATAGCATCATCAATTTGCGATCACGTTCCCACTGCGCTGGCGTGTAAGCTTTGATTGATACGGCGTGCATTGTGCCGTCAGAAATTTTTTCCATTAATGGTGCATAAACCATTTGCTGTTGCTTAACGCGTGAAACGTCAGCAAAACACTCGCCAACAACAATCAGTTCATAGTGACTGCCTTCAGCTTTTACTTTAATAAAATCTAGCGATAACGCTTGCGATAAAATGTCTTCGACTTGTTTAGGATCCATTAACTCTACTCAAATAAATTCTCTACGTGACCCAATTGCATTAGCTTTTTGAGCTGCTCAGGTAAGTGGACAAGTTTAAGGCTTATATTGTTCCGTTGCAATTGCGACAAACTATAGATTAACCAAGCGAGACCTGCGGTATCGACTTTGGTTATTTCACTGAGGTCAAGTGTCAGGGTGGTTTTAGAACTATTTTTGGGTAATTGCAGATTGGCAACTGAGTAGCGATTTAACTCGCCACTCAGTATGTAATTTGCGTCACCTAGTTCTGTTAGCAATAACTTTGACATTGCTTATTCACCCGCAAATTGCACAGGCAATTTGCTCTTTTTATCTAGCATATCAATTACGTAAACAAGTCCTTCCGTACGGAGAATGCCATGGAATTCAGATTGTTTGGCATCAAGTAAACTAATGCCTTCAGGCAGCATATCAAAACCTTTCCATTCACCTGATTTGGTTTTACGTACTTTAAAATCAATATTGATGTCTGGTTTACCAGACTCAACTATTTTGGTTTTCACTAATACTAATTTATCATCTTCAAAGTCTTGCGCAGGAGAAAATTCAACTTCCTGTCCTCTATATTGAGTGAAAATACCTGCATACGACGTGATTAAATATTCGCGAAATACATCAATAAAGCGCCTAAGGTTTTCGATTTCAGCTTTTTGTTCTTCTTTATCTTTGATATTGCGCACTTTTGAAATGTAGCTACCAAGAACTCGCTGCGCTGCATAACGGTAATCGATATAAGGTAGTAGCTCTTCTTCTACAACCACTTTCAAATGGTTTTTGTCTTGTTCAATGATGGCTTTATCTTTGTTAATACGCGCAAAGGTATTTTCTGCAACCGCTCTTACCATAAAGTATGGATTACTCTCATCTACGTCTTTCGCAATAGCAAAGTTCGACTTAAGTACCAGTAAAACCGCAATTAAAAATTTCATCATCTTAATTATCACAATCCCAGTTAATCGTTACTTTGGTTAAATAAAAACTGACCAATTAACTCTTCAAGAACCAGAGCTGATTTTGTATCAGTAATAAAGTCACCATCTTTCAAAACTTTCACTTCTTCGAGACCAAACATCTCGCTCAGTTCATCCTCACCGTTCATATCTTTGTGTGCAATCACACCTGGGTTAATACCCAAATACTGCTCCCCCAAAATACCTGACGTTAATATATTGACCGATGAAGTCTCAGTAAAGTTGCTATATTCTGTCGCTATTTTCATGTGTACAACAGGCACATAGTCCGCTGGGTCTAAATTAATTGCTTCAACACGGCCAACCACTACACCACCGACCTTAATTGGCGAACGAACTTTAAGAGAGCCTATATTGTCAAATTTGGCATAAAGGCTGTAGGTATCACCATTACCACTGATACCCGCGTTGGCCACTTTCAGAGCAAGCATAACAATTGCGGCAATACCGAGTGATACAAAAAAGCCCACTAAAATTTCAATTTTCTTCGAATTCATTATTTACCCTTTAAGCGCCAAACATTATTGCTGTCAGCACAAAATCTAACCCTAATACTGCCAATGATGATTGAACAACTGTTTCAGTTGTTGCTTTGCTAATGCCTTCAGATGTTGGAACACAATCGTAACCCTTATAAAGTGCAATCCAAGTGACAACAAACGCAAACACCACTGCTTTGATTGCCCCATTTAGGATATCTTTTTCAAAAGATACTTGCGCCTGCATGATTGACCAAAAACTACCTGAATCTACGCCAAGCCAATCAACACCAACAAGATGAGCACCAAGAATAGCTACTGCAGAGAAAATCATCGCAAGCAATGGCATGCTAATCATGCCCGCCCAAAACCGTGGCGCTATAACCCTTTTAAGGGGATCTACAGCCATCATTTCTAAGCTAGTTAACTGTTCAGTTGCCTTCATTAAGCCAATTTCAGCAGTTAATGCACTGCCTGCTCGACCCGCAAATAATAGTGCTGTCACAACAGGTCCTAACTCACGCAATAAGCTAAGTGCAACGAGCGGACCTAAACTGTCTTCAGCGCCATAATCCACAAGAACGGTATATCCTTGCAGCGCCAACACCATGCCTATAAAAAGGCCTGAGACTAAAATTATTATGAGTGATAAAAACCCCACCATATAGAGCTGCTTTATCAATAATGGCGTGCCTTTCCTAAAATTAGGAACACTGAAAATGGCACCTAATAGCATTAATAAAGCGCGGCCAATACCCGCTAGCGTGTCTAACGTATTACGACCGATTGATTGAATTGTATTAACCACGCTCGCTTCCCATTAATAAGTCTTGGTTGTATGGTGCTGCATCAAAGTGGAATGGCACAGGGCCATCAGACAATCCTTGTAAAAATTGCTGTACAAGGGGGGACTCTGACTTAGCAACCTGCTCTGGTGTTCCTTCGCCAATCACACCTTTATCCGCTAATAGCACAACATGGTCGGCAATGCTCATAACCTCTGTTACATCATGTGTAACTACAAGTGATGTAATATCAAGTGTTTGGTTTAATGATTTAATTAGTTTAACCAATACTCCCATTGAAATAGGGTCTTGACCCGCAAACGGTTCATCATACATGATTAATTCAGGGTCTAGTGCAATAGCACGCGCAAGTGCCGCACGCCTTGCCATTCCTCCTGAAAGCTCCGATGGCATCAAATCACGTGCACCTCGCAACCCGACCGCTTCAAGCTTCATCAAAACAATAATACGGATTATCTCTTCAGAAAGTTTAGTGTGTTCTCGTAAGGGGAAAGCAATGTTGTCAAACACACTCATATCTGTAAATAAAGCACCGCTTTGAAACAACATACTCATTCGCTCACGCGCTTGATATAGCTCGCTGCGCGACATTTTTGGAATACTTTTTCCTGAGAAAAGAATGTCGCCTGAATCAGGCTTTAGTTGACCGCCTATCAAACGCAACATAGTCGTCTTACCAATACCACTTGGACCCATTATGGCAGTGATTTTTCCTGTAGGAACACTGAAACTCATGTTTTGATAGATAACTCTATCACCACGAGAAAAGGTTACGTCCTTTATTTCAACTAAATTATGCGACAAGTCGCTCTCCTAGAATTAAACGCGAGTATATTCTATGCCTTTTAAAAATGTTGTGAAACCTATGAAAAAGTAAATATTTGTAATAACGGTTACAAATGCTGTGTTTTAGATACAGATTTGATATTATTTGGTGTTATCTAAATTTTGGTTTTTATTCAAGAATGTTGTTATCAATTGCTATTTTAATTGCTGGATTTGTCGGCTTGGTTTGGAGCGCAGATCGCTTTGTCTTTGGTGCGGCTGCGCTGGCAAAGAATTATGGAATTCCAACATTAATCATCGGGTTAACAATTGTTGCAATGGGTTCATCTGCACCCGAAATGATGGTATCGGCTCAGGCTGCATTAGCACAGCAAACTGATACCGCGGTTGGTAATGCCATAGGTTCAAATATTACCAATATCTTACTCGTGCTTGGTATAACAGCATTACTTCGCCCTTTAAATGTCTCATCAAGCACACTAAAACGTGAAATGCCGGTAGTGATGTTAGTATCATTAGCTGCTTGGTACATTTTATCTGACAACTTTTTAGGCTTTGGTGAAGGGATTGCCTTAATGGCAGGCTTTGCCATTTTTATATCAGCGATAACAATTATTTCAGTTAAGCAAAGTAAAGCCGCAAATGGCGAAAGCGACCCGTTTGTTAGTGAAGCATGCGATGAAGTACCGGATAATGTCAGCACTTCTGTGGCGCTTTTTTGGTTAGTGGTAGGTATGGTTATTTTGCCAGTAAGTTCGCATTTAATTGTTGAGTCAGCTACCGACATAGCAAAATTATTTGGTATCAGTGATTTAGTGATCGGATTAACCATTATTGCCATTGGAACAAGTTTACCTGAACTAGCAGCCTGCGTTGCTGGTGTTTTAAAAAATGAAGATGACTTAGCACTCGGTAATATTATTGGCTCAAATATTTTTAATCTGCTTGCTGTACTATCGCTTGCGGGGATTATTAACCCGTCAAATGTTGATCCTGCGGTATCATCACGTGATATTTTCATCATGCTGGGTGCGACTATAGCACTCATAGCCATGAGCCTCAGTTTTCGCGGTTCAAGACGGATCAATCGTTTTGAAGGTGGGTTATTAGTGGCCGCATTTGCTGGCTATCAGTATCTTATCTTTTCATCTGTCAGCGCGTAAGGCTAATTCATGAACTTTGTTGCTCGCGGAAAACGCGTATTAGAAATAGAAAAGAATGCGATTGAACAACTCGCTCAGTATATCAATGACGATTTTAGCAATGCCTGTCAATTAATGTATGACTGCAAAGGTCGCGTTATTGTGATTGGCATGGGTAAATCTGGTCATATTGGTAATAAAATAGCTGCCACGTTAGCAAGTACTGGCACTCCAGCATTTTTTGTCCATCCGGGTGAAGCAAGCCATGGTGATTTGGGTATGATCACCAAAGACGATGTACTGTTAATGATTTCAAATTCAGGTGAAACTGCTGAAGTTATAAACCTTATCCCAGTTATTAAACGCATTGGCGCTAACATTGTGGGTATGAGTGGCAAACAAAGCTCTACTCTTGCGCAACAATCCGACGTACATATTTGTATTGCCATATCGGAAGAAGCATGTCCTCTGGGGTTAGCCCCTACGGCAAGTACCACAGCAACTCTCGCTATGGGTGATGCTATCGCGGTTGCACTTTTAGAAGAAAAAGGCTTCACCGCTGATGATTTTGCATTATCTCATCCAGGTGGCAGTTTAGGTAAGCGTTTACTCTTAATGCTAAAAGATATTATGCATCAGGGCGATGCTTTACCGATTGTGACCGAAGGCACTACCATAAAAAATGCACTACTTGAAATGACAGCGAAAGGGCTCGGTATGACTGCGGTTATTAATCAAGAGAAGGTGCTTCAAGGTATTTTTACAGATGGTGATTTGCGCCGCATTTTAGAACAGCGTATTGATATTCACGCGACAGCCATATCAGAGGTGATGACCAAGCAATGCACTACCGCGTGCGAAAATATGTTAGCAGCAGAGGCACTTAATATAATGGAACAAAAGAAAATTAATGGCCTAATTGTTGTGGATCGACAACAAAGACCGGTTGGAGCACTCAATATGCAAGATTTACTAAAAGCAGGTGTATTATGAGTTTAACGCCCTCACAACAGCTTTTTAACGAATTGTATGCAGACACGACAAATGAAGTATTTAGCAAAGCAAGTAAAATTAAACTACTAATTTGCGATATTGATGGCGTATTTTCAGATGGCCGCATCTACCTTGGCAATGATGGTGAAGAACTTAAAGCCTTCCACACTAAAGATGGTTTTGGCATTAAGTCAATTATCAACAGTGGTGTACAAGTTGCTGTGATCACAGGGCGTAATTCTAAAATTGTAGAAAACCGCATGAAGAGCCTGACTGTTCAGCATATTTATCAAGGCCAAGAAGATAAAGTGATTGCCTTTAATCAATTAAAAGAATCTCTATCAATAACGAACGACGAAATTGCCTACATTGGTGATGACAGTCCCGACTTACCCGTTATGGAGCTTGTTGGCTTTGCCGTAGCAACTAATGATGCACATCCATTAGTTAAACGAACTGCCCACTACACTACTACTATGCTTGGTGGTTTTGGTGCTGTACGCGAACTCACAGACTTAATTATGTTGAGTCAAAATAAACAACTTAGTCACTCTGGTACCAGCTCCTAATGTCTGCGCGTATCGCCATTACTATACTCTTCATCATTGCCATGGTGTGGCTATGGCTTCCATATTTTTTTGAAACAAAAGAGCAAGCCCCTGTAGTCGAGCAAGTAGCAAGTATTCCCGACTACATTGCGACTGATTTAAAACAAACCAACTTTAATGAAACAGGCACAGTGAGCCATAAAGTTATGGCGAAAAAAATGTCGATGTATCAAGAACTAGGTTTTACTCATTTTGAAAAACCGCAATTTACGATCTTCTCTGAACAAGGAGTTTGGCAACTTAACGCTGATGAAGCCACACTTTACAATAACGAGAAACTAATTTTGGAACAAAACGTTGTTGCCAAAAATCTGACAACCGATGTTATGCTCGACACCATCGAAGCCTCAAGCATTGAATATTTGATTTCTACAAAAGTGATGAGCTCTGAATCAGAAGTGAAAATGACCGGGCCAGGACTTGAAATCAAAGGCCTAGGCCTCAATGCTAATTTAGAAGAACAAGTTATAAAGTTAATCAACCATACAAAGACCACTTATTATGACCAATAAAATGACGAAATTTATGTCAATCGCCGGACTGGCTTTCACTTTGTGCATCACCAGTGGCCAAGTAATGGCTGAACAATTAAAACTTAAATTTCCATTGGAAATCGATGCCGATGAACAGTCAGCTCGCCTCAAAGAAAATGTCGGAATTTTCCGTAATAATGTGCAAATAAAGCATGGCGATATGTCGATTACCGCAGACTATTTAGAAGCACACAAGCGAACAGAACTTGGTGATAACCAACAATTACTCATCGCAAGCGGAAAACCGGTTAAATTCAGTGCAACTCAAGAAGATGGTTCAACCATTGTTGCAAGCGCAGAGAGCATTACTTACGATGTTGCTAAATCATTATTTACCATGTCTGGTAGTGCCAAATTTCAACAAAACGGTGACACCATGTCAGCAGATACCATCATTTACGATCGCGCAAATGAAACCGTGACATCTAAAAAATCAGAAAACTCAAGCAACCAAGTCAAAACCATCATAAATACGCAAAATAAACAAGGCGAAAAATGAGCACATTAATTGCCGAAAAGCTGGCAAAAAGTTACAAATCACGTCAAGTTGTTAAGAATGTAGGTTTAGAAGTTAAAGCCGGTAGCATCGTTGGTTTGCTTGGCCCAAATGGCGCAGGTAAAACAACCACTTTTTACATGATTGTCGGTTTAGTACCGAGTGATAAAGGCTCTATTCGTATCGATGATAATGATATTACATTACAGCCTATGCATAGCCGTGCCCGTTTAGGTATTGGTTATTTACCGCAAGAGTCTTCGATTTTTAGAAAGCTTACAGTATACCAAAACATCATGGCGATTCTTGAAACCCGCAAAGATCTTAATCGTGTGCAACGCGAAGAAGTGCTCGATGATTTGCTCGAAGAATTTAATATTGGACATATTCGAGATTCGCAAGGTATGGCACTTTCTGGTGGTGAACGTCGCCGTGTAGAAATCGCTCGCGCATTAGCCGCGAATCCGAAATTTATCCTGTTAGATGAACCTTTTGCTGGTGTTGATCCTATTTCAGTGATAGATATAAAGAAAATAATTGAGCATTTAAAAAATCGCGGAATTGGTGTTTTAATCACTGACCATAATGTGCGTGAAACCCTTGATGTATGTGAGAAAGCCTATATTGTTTCTCACGGTGAATTGATTGCATCAGGTACTGCAGAAGAGGTTTTAAACAACCAAAAAGTTCGCGATGTGTACCTAGGTGAACAATTCAGACTATAGTAATAGTGAGTGTACTTTTTTACTGGAGTTGAATTGTTAACCAACAGCTTGAGAAATAAAGAAGGATTAGAATAATTACATGAAGCAATCGCTACAGCTTCGCCTTGGGCAGCAACTAACAATGACACCCCAATTGCAACAGGCAATTCGCCTATTGCAGTTGAGCACGTTAGATTTGCAGCAAGAAATTCAGGAAGCCCTTGATGCCAATCCTTTACTTGAAGAAGACATTGATTTCAGTGATGACAATCAAAACAATGAAAACGCTGAAACCAGCAAAGATGATTCATCTTCTCAAGATGAATATGACACGCCTGTAAGCCAATCTGAAATTGAATCTAGCGACGCCTTAAATAATGAAAATCTCTCTGATGATTTAGCTATGGATGTGTCGTGGGATGATTATATTAGTGCAGCACCAGTATCGGTTAGCAATGCACCCGCCCCTGAAAATGACACGGTTTACCAAGGCTCTACCAGCGAATCGTTGCAAGATTACTTAATGTGGCAACTGCGCTTAACACCGTTTAGCGACACCGACGAAATGATTGCAACAACCATTGTTGAAGCCGTTGATGATTCTGGTTATTTAACGCAAAGTGCCGAAGAAATTTTAGAAGCGGTGCAAAAATCAGATGATCAGGAACAAATTGAACTTGATGAAGTTGAAGCTGTACTAAAACGCATTCAACTCTTTGACCCTGTTGGTATTGCTGCACGTTCGCTACAAGAATGTTTATTGATCCAGCTCAACCAGTATGACAAAAATACCCCTTGGCTAAGCGAAACAAAAAGCGTAATCTCAAACCATATGGAACTTTTGGGGTTAAGAGACTATCGTACCATAATGAAGAAGGCCAAACTCAAAGAACCTGAGTTAAAAGAAGTCTTAACATTAATACATAGCCTTAATCCAAAGCCAGCTGAAAGTATTATTCATGAAGAGCCAGAGTATGTTGTTCCTGATGTTTCAGTAAAAAAAATTAAAGGCCGTTGGCGTGTTGAGTTAAACAACGACAGTATGCCGAAAATTCGTGTAAACGAACAGTACGCATCGCTTACCCGCTCTATGAAGTCAGGCAGTGATAGCCAGTTTATACGCAACCATTTACAAGAGGCTAAATGGTTTATTAAAAGCTTAGAAAGCCGCAATGACACTTTATTAAAAGTAGCCAATTGCATTGTTGAACAACAACAGGCATTCTTTGAATATGGCGATGAAGCAATGAAACCGATGGTTTTAAACGATGTCGCCGAAATGGTTGAGATGCATGAATCGACTATCTCGCGTGTTACAACGCAAAAATACATGCATACACCACGTGGCATTTATGAATTGAAATACTTTTTCTCTAGCCACGTTAGCACGGAAAATGGGGGTGAGTGCTCATCTACCGCGATTCGAGCACTGATCAAAAAGTTAGTAGCAGCGGAAAATCCTGCCAAGCCATTAAGCGATAGCAAGATAACCGATCTACTAGCAGAACAAGGAATTAAAGTGGCGCGACGCACAATTGCAAAATATCGTGAGTCGCTATCCATACCACCGTCTAATCAGCGCAAGAGCCTGATTTAGACCATTTAGAAGGAAAATGCTTATGCAATTAAACTTAACAGGTCGTCACGTAGAAATTACTGATTCTTTAAGAGACTATGTCACTAACAAATTTGCAAAACTTGAGAGGCATTTTGATCACATTAATAACGTACACGTTATTCTAGATATCGAAAAATTATCACAAAAAGCAGAAGCAACTATGCATGTGAATGGTGGCGAACTTTTCGCGTCGACTGCACATGAAGATATGTATGCAGCAATTGATGGACTTGTTGATAAGCTTGATCGCCAAGTTATTAAACATAAAGAGAAGCTCTCTCGTCATTAAAATGAAACTTGCAGATATTATTGCTGAGGACTGCGCTAAAACCGCGGTCCTTTTTAATAGCAAAAAAAGACTATTTGAATTTATTAGTGATCTCGCACACCAGCAAGCACCTGAGATCACAGCACAAGAGTTTTTAGAAGCCTTATTACAACGTGAAAAGCTTGGAAGCACAGGTATTGGTAAAGGGCTAGCCATTCCCCATGGTCGCATTAATGGACTACAAGATACTATTGGTTTTTTAATCGTAAACCAATCCCCTATCCCTTTTGATGCTATAGATGATAAAGATGTTGATATTTTTGTGGTACTGCTCATACCAGAACAAAAGTGCCAACATCATTTGCAGACTTTAGCCACTATCGCTGATAAACTTAAAGACAAGCATTTTTGCCGTCAGCTTCGCCATGCTGAGAATAATCATCAGCTATATCAAGTTATTAGTAGTGAAGCAATTAACTAAAGTTAGGAGACTTCAGTGCAACTTATTTTAATCAGTGGTCGCTCAGGGTCAGGAAAAACTGTTGCACTTAGAGTGCTTGAAGATCTTGGCTATTATGTTGTTGATAATATTCCTGTCAATCTACTGCCATCATTAATCCGCACAGTCTCAGATAAATACGACAAAATTGCTGTGAGTGTCGATGCACGCAATATGACAAAAGAGCCAGATGAAATAGAGGAAGTTTTGGATTACTTACCTGGATTTGCCACGCCAACTTTATTTTATCTCGACAGTGACGACAACACGCTAATTAAACGCTTTTCAGAAACTCGCCGCTTACACCCATTATCACTAAACAATATCTCACTTGAAGAAGCGATTGAAGCTGAGAAAAACTTGCTCGACCCAATAGCCTCAAAGGCCGATATTTTCATTGATACAACTGACTTAAGTGTGCATCAATTGGCCGATAGCATTCGAGAGAAAGTACTGGGTAAGAAGTCGAATCAATTGATTATTACATTTGAATCTTTTGGCTATAAACACGGTATTCCAAAACATGCTGACTATGTTTTTGATGCACGCTTTTTACCAAACCCGCATTGGGAGTCTCACTTAAAACCGCTTACCGGACTTGATCAGCCTGTAATCGATTTTCTGGCTAATCAACCTGTTGTTCACAAGTTTGCATGGCAAATTCAAACATTTATTGAGACCTGGCTGCCTCATTTAGAACGTAACAATCGCAGTTATTTAACGGTTGCAATTGGTTGTACCGGTGGGCAACATCGCTCAGTGTATTTGGCTCAAACCCTTGCAGAAAGCTTCGCCAAGCATCATAAAAATGTAAAAGCGCATCATAGAGAACAAACCAAGTCATCGTAAGGGAAGATCATGGCCATCGAAAAACACTTTTTGATAGAAAATAAGCTTGGTTTACATGCTCGCGCTGCGACTCAACTAGCAAAATTAGCTATGGCATTTGACGCCAAAATCAGCTTAACGCAAGGCGATAAAACGGCGGATGCAGACAGTGTTTTAGGATTGATGTTATTAGAAAGTTCCCAAGGGAAAGAAGTGTTGGTTCGCTGTGATGGCCCAGACCAAGATCAAGCGTTACTCGCCATTGGCGATTTAATTCAAGCTAAGTTTAACGAAGACGAATAAACTGCTAACTTAACTAAAACTTTTATCTGCAATAATGCTACAATAAGTTAAAATCAAGTTAACTCTATAAATCAAAGAGTTGCAACCATTCACTCCAACCATCAATTTATAATAGGGTGAACATGCCAGAAGCACTAGAACAGGATTATTCACAAACACAACTACATGAGGTCACAAAAGCCCTAAGTAGCGGCATGTTTGTGCACGTTCGCCGCATGTTAGCACATATGCCACCCTGTGATATTGCCTTGCTTTTGGAGTCATCGCCACATAAAAGTCGTACCGTTCTTTGGCAACTTGTAGACCCTGATTTACAAGGTGAAACCTTAGAAGAACTTTCAGAAGATGTACGTAACGGCATCATCGCGCAAATGGATCCTGCTCTTGTTGCTGCTGCAACAGAGGAAATGGACGACGATGATTTTGCAGAAGTACTGCGTAGCTTACCTGATACTGTCTACCAAGAAGTATTGGGCTCAATGGATAAAACCGACCAAGAACGTGCAACAGTTGTTCTCTCGTATGAAGAAGAAACTGCCGGTGCACTTATGAGCACCGATACCATAACCATTCGCCCTGATGTAACACTTGACGTTGTTTTGCGTTATTTGCGTTTAAAGGGTGAGCTACCTGAAGGTACCGATGAACTTTACGTTGTTGATAAAGAAAATAAATTTTTAGGTGATATCCAACTAGCCACGCTTCTGACTAAAAATCCTAGTCTTACAGTGCGTGAAGTGATGGATAACGAATCTGAGGCCATTCCAGTGAGTATGGGTGAGTCTGAAGTTGCACAGCTATTCGAACGTCATAACTGGATTTCTGCACCGGTTGTCGATGCAGACAGTCAATTGCTTGGTCGTATCACTATCGATGACATTGTTGATGTTATTCGTGAAGAAGCCGAGCACAGCATGATGAGCATGGCCGGTCTTGATGATGAAGAAGATACCTTTGCACCGGTTGTTAAAAGTACAAAGCGACGCTCTGTTTGGCTTGGTGTTAATTTAATTACTGCCATATTGGCTGCATTTGTCGCCGGGTTGTTTGAATCTACGCTTGGTATTTTGCCTATTTTAGCGGTTCTTAATGGTATCGTACCTTCAATGGGCGGTATTGCAGGCAGTCAAACCCTGACGCTCGTTATTCGTGGTATTGCTGTTGGCCACATTAATGATGCCAACCAACGCTGGCTAATAGGTAAAGAGATTGCCATAGGCATGCTTAATGGTGTGATTTGGGCCTTGTTGATTGCATCAGTCGTGGCACTTTGGCAATGGAACTTCACGCTTGGTTTAGTTATCGCCTTTGCGATGTTTATGAACTTATTCGCTGCTGGCTGCGCTGGCGTAACTATCCCACTGATTCTTAAAAAGCTGGATATCGATCCTGCACTTGCAGGGGGGGTCATCTTAACGACTGTTACGGATGTCGTCGGTATTTTTGCCTTCCTTGGCACAGCAACCTACTTCCTTTTGCCGTGATATAAGCAAATTTGCTTATATCACCTTATTTCTTTGGTAATAGGGTGTATTCACCCACAAATTCTGCCACAAGCTGCTCACCATCATAAATGCTAACTGGCACTTTATAAATGGCCTTTTCACCTTGTTCCAAAGACGTTAAATCACCGCTGCATTTATGCAAATCAACGTTACCGCGTGGATCTTGCTTTAGCGGCTTTAAATACTTAATACTCGCATCGGAGAGCACAATCGCAGCTTCTATGCCTGTTTCTTTTAAATGAAGGTATGTTGCTCCCCAACCCGTTAATGTTGCCAAGCTATAAATTGAGCCCGCAAACATTGTACCGTGAAGGTTTTGATTGGCACTAAATTCGGCTGTAGTTGTAAATTGCCAATCGGTATAACTCTCAACTTTAATACCCATTGCATCACTGATAGGAATATCTTCACGCCAGGTATTTTGCAACACTTTGGTCCATTCCGGGCGGCGAAACCAGCCTGGACAAGAAGGACATAGTTTAACCATTTTCCAATGCTGAATATCGCCATACATTAAATGCGCTTTTTCAACGACCACATAACCATGACGTTTATAAAAATCGACTGCACGATCACGTGCAAACAGAAGCAATTCCTTTGCACCTTGCTGCCACGCTATTTTTTCAAGCTCATGCAATAAGCGACTACCTAAATGGTGACCGCGATGATCTTTATTGACCGCCATATAGCGTACTTGCGCTTGTTCACCTGTATTCCAGTGCAAGCGAGCCACACCTAGGACCTGACCTTGCTCATTTTTAATAAAACGATGTTCCGCTTCTTGCTCAAATTCATCTTGCTCAGAGCCTCTTGGCTGCTGCCAAGGAGCACGCAATACTTGCCATCTAAGTTGGTAATAATCCTGCCAATCTTGACTACTTTGGGGTGTCGTTACTTGTAACATGGCGACTCCTAACTATTCAAATTGGCAACAGATTAACCTAAAAATGGACATTATTAAATCATTCCTTGGTAAACACTTTGGTATTAACCTAAGCTTGTTAAGCGAAGACATTATAAGAGCTAACCTTGATAGATACTGAATTTGTAAACCATGCAAATAAATTAGGGAGCCTAGTTTGCTTGCATAAAGCATCTATTGGCACGTGTACCATCAGACAACTCAATAACTTTCGCTGGTTACTAATAAACAACACCTTACAATCAATATGTAATTTAGATCACCCAGAAAGTTTGTTATTACCCCACTTACAACAACTCGCAAATTTATGGCAGCGACTAGAAAAGCCAAATAAAGTCTTAGAAGTAGGACTTGGTGGTGGTGTTATTCGCAACTATTTGCAGGTTAAATATCCGTACTGTGAAGTAATTAGCATTGAAAAGAGCCCTGAAATTATCGAACTTTATCAGCAGTTTTTTGCCACAAATACTCATTCTAAAATAATAAACTCAGATATTACTTCACTCGATTTAACGGAAAAATTTGAGTGGCTAGTGCTCGACTTATTCAGCCAACAAGATTGCCCTATTTTCCTTTTTCACTCAGATTTTTATTTAAAAATTAAAGAGCTCTTTATAGCAAATAAAGAGCGCCATTTGTTTATCAATTTTATTTGCGAAAATACGCAACAAATAAAGCTACTGGAAGAGGTTTTAAAAGATGTGTTTGAAGTAAATGCAACCATCTACCCAATTAAAGACTACAACAATAAAATAGTACATTTACACTTCTAAGCGGAATGTCACTGGTCCATCATTCACTAAATGCACTTTCATATCAGCACCAAATTGCCCAGTTTGCACTTTAGCTAAACTTGCTCTGGCTTGCTTAACAAAGTACTCATAAAGCTCTTCACCTAGCACTGGTACTGCGGCAGATGAAAAACTCGGGCGCATGCCTTTTTTGGTATCTGCAGCGAGAGTAAATTGCGATACAACAAGCAAATCACCGCCAATGTCTTTTAAACTTAAATTCATTTTACCTTCGCTATCAGGAAAGATGCGGTAACCTGACACTTTATGCAAAAGCTTATCCGCTTTTTGTTGGTCATCTTCTTTCTCTACACCAAGCAATAATAAAATTCCTTGTTTGATTTCACCAACGACTTCACTTTCAACGACCACTTTGGCTTCACTAACCCGTTGAATTAACCCTTGCATACTACTTTTCCTCTTGTTCAACAACTAGTGGTTTATTTCTATTACCAAACGTTTGCTGCAGCGACACTGTAAACTCAGCTCCTAACAACACCACAATCCAAGATAAATATACCCATACAAATAGAATTGGAATTGTTGCCAAAGCACCATAAATCACTTCATATGATGGGAAATTACTCACATATGCAGCAAAACCTTTTTTGCTAAGCTCAAATAATAATGCGGCAAACATTGCACCGGGCAGTGATGCTTTAATTGGCACACGGGTATTTGGTACCAAGGTATAAATCAGCATAAAACCTGCGGTTGAAATTACATAGGGCAATAGTCCCAGTAAAAAACCACTAAATCCCGGAATACCTTCATCTGCATAGGCAGCAAGGCCCACAATATACGATGTGACACCCAAGCTAGCACCTAATAAAACCGGACCTAACGTTAACACCATCCAATAAATAGCAAACGAAATAACCACAGGGCGCTTTTTTTGCGTACGCCAAATACGGTTAAGCGTGGCATCAACATTACGTATCAAAAAAAGTGCGACTACGATTAAAAAGCCAATACCCATCGCGGTCATTTTATTTGCATTACCGGTAAACGCGCCAATATGCTCTTTAATTGTTTCGGACGAAGTAGGTACAAAGTTATTGAAAATAAAGTTTTCAATTGTCGCGCGAAATTCTTGAAAGACAGGAAATGCTGAAAAAATAGCAAAAACGACCGCCAACATAGGCACTAACGACAACAGGGTAACATAGGCCAAATAACCTGCATTCACGGTTATTTGGTCATCTAAACAGCGTTTTCCATACCCTTTAAACCAAAAGGCAATGTAGCTCACTCCGTTACCTAAGTGCTGAAACATCTGTGAATAATCGATTTTCTTCTGCATATTAAGCGCTACTAATAAAAAATTATTGCCATATAATAACAAGATAATGAAAAGCATAAAGAGAATTGCACACACTATGAAAAAATTACTGTTAGCTGTCGCAACCACAAGCTTATTAACCCTTTCAGGCTGTCAAACAGCCTATTATTCGGCAATGGAAAGCGTGGGTGTTCATAAACGAGATATTCTGATTGACCGAGTAGAAGAAGCAAAAGAGTCGCAACAGGAATCGCAAGAAGAATTCCAATCGGCCTATGAGCGCTTAACTACATTAATTAATTTTGACGGTGGCGAACTGCAAAAAGTTTACGACCAACTGAATGATGATTATTTAGCGAGTAAAAAATCGGCTGAAGATGTTTCAAGTAAAATCAATGCCGTGGAAGACGTGGCAGAAGCACTGTTTGATGAGTGGGAAGAAGAATTAGAGCAATATTCAAACGCCAAACTAAAACGCGACAGCCAAAAGAAACTTTCTGCAACTAAACGCCAGTTTGAACAGTTATTACGTTCAATGCGCCGCTCTGAGAGTAAAATGGAGCCAGTATTAACCGCATTAAACGACAACGTTTTATACCTCAAACACAACCTAAATGCACAAGCCATTGCAGCAATTAAAGGCGAGTTTTCAAGCCTAAAACGTGACATTCAAACATTAATGAGCGAAATGAATAAATCAATTGCTGATTCAAACCAGTTTATAGCGCAGATGAATAAGTAAACCCTAGTTTTTCTTTTTTAAAAATAAAAAATGCCGCTATAAAGCGGCATTTTTATTATTACCAGAGATTAGAACTTATAGTTCACACCGACTGTGTAAGTACGACCATCTAAGTCGAAGAACTCACCGTCATCATAAGTGAACGGATTACGAGGTGGTGTTCTGTCGAACACATTTAAGATACCACCACGAACTTGAAGATCATCAGTGATGTTATAACGCGCGGTTAAATCCCACTTAATGTAAGAAGGAATATCGTTATAGTTGTTATCTTCAGGCGTCCAATCACGATCCCAAACTGTAGCATGTCTGTAAACTGAAGTGGCAGCCAATGACAGGTCTTCGTAACCATAGTTCAGAGTGAAACGACCTTTCCAACGTGGACGGTGGACTTCACCTTGGTACTGACGGCTATCTTCTTCTTTACCTGTTGTGTTTTGCTCACGCTCTTCTAAGTAAGTTGTGATTAAACGGAAGTCGAAATCACCAAAACCAGATTCAAAGCCATAGTTAAGCTCAATATCTGTACCCGAGATAGTACTTGTTGCCGCATTTACAGGAGACTGATAGAACGCAGTGATCTCAAGTGATGTAGGATCACGCTCGATAAGATTACAATAAGGGTTATCTAGAGAATCTAGTTCATAACAACCACGTACAATGTTAGCAGCGCTAGGACGAGTAATCATGTCTTCTAGCTCAAACTTCCAGTAATCTAACGTTACACTGAAACCTTCTAGGTATGCTGGCGTATAAATGAAACCATATGTAATGTCATATGCTGTTTCATTTGTTAAGTCATCATTACCAACAACGTAACCTGGGTGAGTTGTTTGCTTCCAAAGATCAGATGGTGCCCAACCAACTGGGATACCAGCTGCTCGACAGTTACGCTCAATATTGGCTTTGTATTCACCAGCGTTGTCAATTTGACCTTGCTCACAAGGATCATTGAAGCTCGCGTAAGTTTGGCCTGGAGGGCTGTATAGCTCATCAATATTCGGTGCGCGAACTGACTTAGAACGGTTTAAACGGAAACGTAAATCATCGTTCATTACATAGTTAAGACTTACTTTCCACGCGTCATCAGTACCTGTAGATGAGTAATCCATGTAGCGGTATGCTAGTTCAACATATAAATCTTGAACAAACGGCATGTCTGATAATACTGGAATAGAGAATTCTGCAGCCGCTTCTTTAACATCAAACTCACCGAATAGTGCATCTGATTGGTTGTTAAAGATTAGACCTTTACGCATCGCTGGATCTGGAAGAGTCTCAGCGCGTTCTTCACGATATTCAAGTGTGAATGCTGATGCTAGAGGACCTGCTGGTAACTCAAATAAATCACCGCTAACTGTACCACCAACAACTGTTTGCTTGATGCTTGCGCGACGAGTTGCGTCAGTACCAACATAATCAAGCGCTTCTTGAGATGCTAGGCCTTTACCCCAAATATTTAATGGTGCACAACCAGATAACGCACCAACAACTTCACCTGCATCATTTCGGTCAGCACATACGATTTGACCATTAACCTCTACAGCATCAAGCGCGTTATAGAAGTTTTCAGTTAACAATTCACCAAACCAAGTGGTATCTTGCTGAACATAACCGATTTGAGCATACGCATCGTAGCTCCAGTTATCTGTGATCATACCATCAAAACCAAGTGCACCACGTACTGTTTGACGTTTCTGATCATATTTGCGGTGACCAAATGTGTCTGCTAGGAAATATGCATTGTATGAAGACATATTACGGTCAGCGAAGAACTGTTTTGTTTCATCATTGAAGAAAGCATTATCCGCTTTCATACCACGAAGATAGAAGAACGCAGGTGAGCTCTCACCAAAAGCTGACGTATTTGAATAAAGCATTTCAAATGTCATATTGTGATCGTCAGCAAGTTCCATATTTACTTGCGTATTCACATTAATACGCTCAAGTGGCGTACGAACGTACTTGTGCTCTAAGAAACTATAACCGTCACCTTCACCTGTGTAGTAGTTTGTATTACGACTACCTGGTGTTGAACTCGCTGGTAAACGTTCACCTTCAACAAATTCACGAAGATTACCATCATCACCAAAGATATAATGACCCCAGCCACCATTTAAATTTGGAGCAAAAAAGTCACCTGTTTTGCTGTAGAAACGTAATGAAGTTGAACCTTCTTGGTCGTAGATAATACGACGAGGAATACCATCTTCATCATTCACATTATCTGGATGGTCAATTGAAATGATACCATTTTTAATGAAATCACGTTGGTCACCACGTAGCTGCTCATCTTTAGTGTATGAGATATTAGCAATAAAACTAATTTTGTCAGCTTCACCACCAAATGTTAAAGATGCATAACTTGATTCACCACCTTCTTGAGAAGGTTGACGTGTAGATGCGTCAAACTCAACACCATCAAATGATTGCTTAGTTACAATGTTTACAACACCAGCAATAGCATCAGAACCATAAACAGCTGATGCACCACCTGTTGTTACTTCGATGCGCTCGATCATTGCTGTTGGAATGTTGTTTAAGTCAACCGCACTTGATGTAGGTGAACCAGAAACAAAACGACGACCATTAACAAGAACAAGAGTACGATTAGAACCTAAACCACGAAGGTCTGTATTGTTAAGACCACTTGCGAAAATAGTATTATTTGTTGTTTCTGGAGAAAGACCTGTCGTTGCCGATGGTAAATCTTGAAGTAAGTCTGCAACGTTAGTTATGCCAGCGTCAGTTAGTGTGTCACCAGTGATAACAGTAACAGGTGTTGCAGAAAGTTCACCAATACGTTTGATTTTAGAACCAGTAACAGTAATACGTTCTACTTCTTCGCCTTGGTTTGCTTCCTCAGCAGCCGTTGCAGTAAAACTAGTTACTGCACCAGCAAATAATGCGCCTTTTATACCTAGCGCTAATAAGCTTAAGTTTTTCAAAATGAGATTTCCCTGAAGTTTTCTAAATGTTATGTGTTACAAATTACTTCTAATTATTTCAATTTATTTCTAAATGTAATTTGAACCCCTCTGTTTTAACACAAAAATTACAAAAGTTGAGTCATTCTCGACAAAGAGCATCAATGCTTAAAAAACAACCTTCAGAAGGGAAAATCAAAGAAGACAAAAATAGTTATGAAAAATCATGTGGTTATAATAAGCTAGCAGTAAATATATATTTACAGATACACAAATTCATTTACAGTCATTTACAAACCTTCTTAATAGTTAACTGAAACTAATGGCTTTTTTTAGGTTCCACAGGGTTATTTTTAAACAGGTAAGTACTTTAGCTTGGTAAGTGGAGTGAATTGCAAGATTAACGGATGCTAATCTTGCTGAAAACTAAATATTAACTTTACTTTAATATTCTCGATAAATAACCACCTTGCGGAATTTCGCCGCGTCGATTATTGACCATAAGTGGAAAATACCACCGATGATCGCGGGTATAACTAAAAACCACAGTGCATAACCACCAAAAACAACAATTGCAAAAAACAATGCAGCACCAATACGTCCTTGCACTAACTGCCCAAGACCTGGGAAAAAAACATTACAAATTGCGGCAATTACATTGCCTGCTGATCCTTGTTCTGCCATAAAAACCTCTCAAATTTCCAATTTATTTAATTTAAATCAAACTCTATGCCAAATATATTTTAATATAACTTTCAGTGTGTTAGCTTTTACTCATAACCTACTCGCAAATAATTATTCGTAAGTTTGACTAAAATAGAGCAAATTACACTAAATATGGAGCTTGCCATGAAGTTAACATTTATCGGGGCAGCAAGTACAGTTACAGGTTCAAAACACCTACTGGAAATAGATAATCTCAAAATCTTGATTGATTGTGGCCTTTACCAAGGTATCAAAAATTACCGCACTCGTAACTGGCAATCCCCCCCCTTTGATATAGCACAATTAGATGCTGTGTTATTGACTCATGCACATATCGACCACTCAGGTTATATACCAGTTTTATATAAACAAGGTTATAGAGGTCCTATTTTCTGTACTCACGAAACACTCAAACTCTGTGAAGTGCTCTTACCCGATGCTGGTTTTCTACAAGAAGAAGATGCTAAGTACGCAAATAAAAAAAAGTTTTCAAAACACTCTCCAGCTGAGCCGCTTTATACTTTAAACGATGCTAAGAAGTCCTTATCACTTTTTGTGCCACTCGACTTTCAACACCAAACTGAAGTGTTGCCCAATATTGTGATCAAATTAACACCCAATGGGCATATATTGGGAGCATCAAGTATCGAACTGAAAGCAAAAAATAAAACTCTCATTTTCAGTGGCGATGTAGGTCGGCAAGATGATCCGATTATGTACCCGCCTGAGCCGATTGCTCCATGTGATTTATTGGTTGTTGAAGCTACTTATGGCGATAGGCGTCATGCAGAAATCGACACAAAAAAAATTCTCGCAGATGCGATAAATGACACTTTTAAGCGAGGTGGTATTTTCTTGATGCCCTCCTTCGCTGTGGGTCGTGCACAATTAATTTTGCATTTAATCGCTGAACTCAAAAAAGAGCAGCGTATTCCCAATGTACCTGTGTATCTTAATAGTCCAATGGCCATTAAAGTAACTGATTTATATGAAAAAGCGCACAAGCACCACAAACTAACCAAGGAACAGTGCCAAGCCATTGATGACATGACTGAGTTTGTAAAAACCCAAGAAGAATCTGAATTACTTAATAGTCGCCATTTACCTTGCATTATTGTTTCAGCCAGTGGTATGGCAAGTGGTGGTCGTGTACTTCATCACTTAAAGAGCTTATTACCAGATGATAAGCACACCGTCGCATTTTTAGGTTTTCAAGCTGCTGGAACACGTGGTGAGGCTTTAATTAATGGTGCTGAGAGAATTAAAATTCATGGTGAATACATTGATGTAAAAGCGAATATACTTCATCTTGATTCGCTTTCTGCTCATGGAGATTATCAAGATATTCTCTTTTGGTTACAACAAGGCAAAGCCTTGCCAAAACAAATATTTATTAATCATGGTGAAGCAAGTGCATGTGAGGCGATGCGTTGTCATATCATGGAACAGCTAGGAATTGATGCCAAAGTAGCTGAATATTTGGAGCAAATTGAAATTTAAAAAATCTATTGATAGTTCACTAGAACGAATAGACTGCGATTTATAATACATTGATGGCAATGGACATAGCCATCAATGTATTCAAAGGATTAACCCTCGCCAATCACTTTTATCGCTCTTAAATAAACACCAATAAACTCAGCCTGTGTCATGATTGCTATATTACACATCACGAAGTGACAATAATTGCATTCTCCATAACTACTCCTACTGACATCTCTCAGCTAGAATAAAGGTATAACAAATTAAAAATTGAATTTAAACACTATATGTTTGATAAGTTTAAAATGCATGGTGATGTTAGCCTAAGTTGGCATAACAAAACGCTTGAGATAAATACTACTGGACCATGGAATATGGAATTCTTTGAACATCTGCATGCACAGTTAATTAATATGGTTAGAAAGCAGCATATAACTGACTTCGATGTATTGTTAAATATTTATGGGGAAGCATTACCAATTCCTGATGCTCAAAATTTTCATATAGAATTTTTGAAAACATCGAGTGCCAAAGCAGTTGCTATTAACCTGGCCCAATGCGATACCAGATCAATGACTAAGCAAGTGTGCGATAACGTTTACCCTGCAGCTAACTTAGATCACAAATGCTTTAACACAAGAAAACAAGCATTAGCGTGGTTAGCTAGCAAGCGCGGGAAAGAGTAATGCCATTAATGAATCCAGCGCTTCAGAGCGAGTTTCGTCATTCATACTGGCAAATCCCAATCTTAAATACTGAAACCCTTGGTGATCAAACTCGATATAGCCATCATTAAAATCTTGCTGACATTGAACGAAAACACCTTGGCTTTGTGCCAATGCTGTAAAACCGTTTAAATCTCGCTTGCAGCCAAGCCAAATTGCCATACCACCATCAGGAATAGCAAAATTGATTGGATAACCTGCTTGTTTGTAATCTGCTAACAATTGCACAAGGTGATCTCTTCGCGCTAAATACAGCTGCGTCATTTTGCGAAGATGCCTTTCAAAATCACCCTCGCTCATCCAATTAGCTACCGCTTGCTGTAATACACATTCGGTTTTGTGGTTAATGATTTTTTTACTATTAGCAAGATATTCAATAACTTGTGGATGAGCTGAAACATAGCCCAATCGCGCTCCTGCAAACATAATTTTTGAAAACGTTGAGATATAAATTACTCGACCATCAGGATCATTTGCCGCCATAGGCATCAAAGGTGAACAGCGATAATGAAACTCATGGTCGTAATCATCTTCTAAAATTAAAAAATCATGCTGTTGAGCTAATTGGTATATTTGGCTACGACGCTGTGGCGATAATGTCACTGTTGTTGGGTACTGATGTAACGGCGTTAAATACAATAGCTTTATTTTGCTATGTGCTAATACACGCTTTAAGCTTTCAGGTTTTATACCAAACTCATCTTGTTCAATGGTAATCAAGTTCGCACCATTTGAGCTAAGCGCAGCACATGCCGGCGGATAACTAAGTTGCTCAACCGCCACATTCTCACTGCCCTGCAACACCGCTTGCGCGACTATAAACAGCGCCTCTTGCGACCCATTGGTTATTAATATTTCGCCAGATGAAAGCCCGCGCGCTCTGATTAAGTATTTTTTTATTTGTTCACGCAACTTGGCGTTTCCCAGCGTACCTTGGTAATGCAAGCTGCCAAGATCTAACTGTTTTAACGCGGTATTTAAATGGCTTTTAAATACCTTCATTGAAAATTGAGTTATATCTGGTAATCCACCAGCAAAATTAAAGCGCACGTTGAAATCAGCACTAGAAAGACTCGTTTTTGGCGATTTAAATAAGTGGGATAAATTAAACTGCTGAGAGTCAGTCAACTCATTTGGCGCACAGCCTTCTACCGGTAAGACCGAAACTACTTGGTAACCGATACGCGGTAAACTTTCTAAATACCCCTGCGCAACTAACTCATCGCAGGCCGCCATAATAGTATGACGATTCACATTAAGCTGATTTGCTAAATCCCTGCTTGCCGGCAGTCGGTCTTGCGGTTTTAACTGACCCGATAAAATAGCCTCTCGAATACTCGCGGCAATCGCGAGGTATTTTTTTTCATGTGGATTAAATGAAATGGTCAGTAAGCGCATTAAATTTCTGGTCTATATAAATAATAAAAACTGGTTGTTAACGTTATACCAGAATTCTTTTTTAATATACCTCATTAAGCATGAAAAATTTGGAATGAGGTCACCATGCAACAATTAACACAAACACAATTTGAAACAAACAAAGTCATTTTGCAAAAGCTGCAACACCACCATTTAGATGATTTATTACAAGCAGGGCAAAACCCGATAATTTGGCAGTATGTGCTCAACAATTACTGCAAAGATAAAGATACGCTTGAGCATTGGTTTAATGAAACAGCACAGTACCATGCTGATAAGCAATTGCCGTTAGTGATTATTGATAAAAAAAGTAATCAACTGGTGGGCAGCACACGCTTATTTGCCTTTGATTTTAATCACGATAAACTTGAAATTGGCCATACGTTTATTACCCCTGAATTTCAACGTTGCCATATAAATACACATACAAAATATTTACTACTGAGTTACGCATTTGAGCAACTTGGTGCAGCTCGGGTAGAACTGAGAACCCATGAAAATAATCAAAAATCACGAAACGCAATCGAAAGATTAGGCGCACAATTTGAAGGCATCGCATGGCAAGATAGAAAGCTGATTGACGGTAGCTATCGTAATAGCGCAGTATTTAGTGTAACCCACACTATTTGGCCAAATGTAAAACAGTTGCTAGAGGCAAAGTTATAATATGTACCCACCCAATCAATATATTGAAAACGATCACTCTCGTCTGTTAGCACTCATTGAGAAATCACCACTGGCAAGTTTGATCTATCAAAACGCGCAAGGCGACATTGAGCTTTGCCACATTCCATTAGTGCTGGATGATAAAAAACAGCACTTATTGGGGCATATGGCGGCAAATAACCCGCTTGCTAGGTTACTTGCCAAACAGCCTTTAAACATAAAATGTCTATTTAATGGCGCTGACTGTTATGTCTCTCCGAATGATGCAGAAAAAGTCTATTTACCAACATGGCATTACGCAAAATTAGAGGCAAAAGGCACGGCACAACCTATTTTTGAGCCCTCACAAAAGCGCGAGATAATGGCTTATTCCGTTGCACAATTTGAAGATAAACGGGCAACGCCGTGGCAACTTTCTCAAGTGGATGAGAATGAACTGTCTCAGTCGTTAAAATACATAATGGTGTTTAGAGTAGAAATTACTGAAATCCTTGGTAACTTCAAACTGAGTCAAGATAAGGCAAGCGAAACTCGAGATGAAATAAAACAGAGCCTTTATGCTCGTGGCGATAAAGACTCTGCCGAATTAATTTACTAGCGGGCTTTATGAATGCGCTCTACAAACTGAGAAGAGGCAATTGCAACAACACAATACGCAGTAAAATACCAAAAGCCGATACCAAGCTCGGCTTTCATTTTTAACATATCACCCATTTGCCCATCGGCATTGCCAGCCAAGTAAGAAACAATAAGCGCAATCACAAATACGTCAGTCATACTCCACTTACTAAGCTTAGAAGCTGCCGTATTTAGCAAACGTGTCAGTTTAATCTTTGCTGGAAGTAAAACACTGATTAGCTGCATCAATAATTTCAAAAATGGAATGATCACCGCAAATAGCCCAACTAATACTGCAACCACATGGTTTTGGTTATTAGCTAGTTCTTCAATGGTGCCAACAATACTACGGGTTTTGCGATAGGCTTCGACTTCGCCTTCTAACTTATCAAGGCCAAGCATACCCGAGAACATACGTAACATGCCGCGTGTATTGCCATCGCCTTCTTCGGCAAGCATGTTAATACCCACATCCACTATTTTGGCTTTATCAATATTACCCTGCAGGGTTAACACGGGCTGTGTTACTCCAGGAATCAGCAATGCAATACTTACAAGTAATAAAATAACGGCGCTAATTTTTGTTTTCATAATGCTTCTTTAAAATAAATTTCCAAGACTTTAACGCAACGCTCTTTGTGCGGCTAATTTGATTTGTTAAAAAGCGTTATAAATCGAAGCAATTTATAACGCAATCAGCTTATTTAAAGAATTTATTACGCTGTTCAAGCCACGGATTGTAAGGTCGCCCAGGTGCACTTTGTTGGTGTCGCAAAATTGTTTCACTGGTTGTCGCTTTTTCTTGCGAAAATGTCATTTTAGCTGATGGCCCACCCATCATTTTAACTTCTGTTTCACTTAAGCTACGGCCAGCAAAAAGTGCGGCGTTTAAGTACCCCGGTTGGGCAGCCCATGTACCATCGGTTAGTAACAAAAATTGGTCGCCTAAAGCAAAACGCTCGGTAATATTACGCCCGGTTTTTTCACAAGCTAATTCGCCATTGATATAAACTTTAAAGGTGCCATCAAATGGGGCGCTATAAAACACCAGAGCAATTCTATACCAAGTATCTGGTAACATTTCCCCACAAAAGCCATCAAAGCCTACGCCACCTGTTGTGCGTTCTCCTACTATTGACTCAAAGCGAATTTCTGCCTTTTTTTCATCTTCGATTTCGCTTTCATAGTTTAGGGATGTTTGTAATAGCGGACGGTACTTCGCCACACTTCCAGTCGGCCATAATATGTCCATTACCAATGAATAATCCGACACTAACCCTTGGTCGGCAAAGTCACCATTGGCATCGACGTTATGACGCACTTTTAAGCCTTCGTTTATTTTAAAACGCGGAAATTTCATAACAGTTGCATCAAAACCATCGAGACTTGGAAGTGTTTCTTCAAGTTTTGATATTTTTTCAAAAACCACCTTATCGCTATAACTTTTGCGATCAGGATTAAACAACTTCATGGTCGATGGGCCATAGTCTGCTAAAAACGGGTCTTCACTATTATCAAACTGCCACAGAGTTATAAACTCATCTTCTTTACAGGCATTTAATTGAGTATCCGTATCTAAATGCAAGCACTGACTAGTGCGATAACGGCCGTATTCTTCAATCACTCGCCAACTATCATTCAGCTCAGTAGGGTTTTCAAAACTAATATCGTTGAAAAATAGCGTTGGATTTAATGCTGCACCTTTGTAAAGCGCAACGGTATAAGAGTTTTCTGCATTAAATTGTTGCTCACCAAAATATTGCCACTGTGGCTGCTGGCCAATCATGGCTTCCAGTTCAGCGCCTGAAACCTCAACGGAGTAAACCGCATTAAAACCTAACGTATTCGATGGTTGGCGCTCTACCGGAAACGCATCGTGCAATTCTTGCTGCGTAACTCCACCTGCTTGCCATGGATACAAACTAAATGGGTCTGCTAAATCATAAGCGCCTAAAAATACCGCATCTACCTTGTGCGTAAAGATCAACGCATCTGCGAGCACCTTTTCAATACCATTGCGATCAGGATAATTTTCAGAAATTGCCACTTTATAGTCTGGGTCTTCTAAATAAGTTTTAACAATCTCTGCAATTTTCTTATCAAGCGGCTCATGAAATGTATTGATATCCATAGTATCAATCTGAATTTCATCATTTTCAAAACGCACCGGGCGTGACGTTTTATCGAATAAGTTAAACTCAATATCGATCACTGTTGCGCCCATACCGTAAATATCAGGCTCAATCACAATCGATTTATTGTCGTTATACCTATGAATTTGCGGTTTATCATGACTATGTCCGCCAAGAATTAGATTAATCTCAGGTACATTTTGCGCAATGCGATCATCCACCCAACCTAAATGACTTACCATTACAAGGTAGTCAACCTGTTCACCATAAAAGCGTACTAAGCCTTCAGCGACTTCGGTAAATTCATAATCCATCACAAAGTTATCAATAAAATCAGGTAGTGGGCGTTCTTTGTATTCTTTATCAAGCTCATTCCATGGACCAGAGGTCATACCTAAAAAGCCGACTTTGACACAACCGACATCAATAATGCCAAATTTATGCGTAGGAAATCCTGGTGCTTTTTCACCAACATATTGGGTGTTTGACGCGAGTACCAGTGCGTTTTCATCTTGCGCATACGCTAATAATTCGTCTTCACCCCAAGCGTAGTCATGATTTCCCACCACTCGCACATCAAACTCCATAGCTTGCGTTGCCAGTGATGAGGCACGTCCCATTGACACTTGTTCAGCTACATTACCTTTTTCGTAATCATCACCGCCGTTGGTAAAAACAGTGTATGGGTTATCTGCTAGAGAGGTTAAATGTAATGATTTTAAACGACTGTATAAGCGTTCTTTGTAACCGAAGCGAGAGTGCAGATCTGCTACATGCACAAAACGAATAGTTTGTTGTACAGCAGCGGTATCGCATGCTGGACCAATGGATTTAAACGCGGAAACATTTGGCAATCTTCGAATGCCATAAATTCCCAAATGATAAATTTCTGCGGTTATAAAGTTACCATCTATACGTGAATTAAAGTTTGGCACCCAAGTATTATTAACAAGTCTAGCTAATACATATTGCTGCTGCGCTTGATAATCATTTGGTAACTGAATTGTCAGATCGGCTTTATCAAACAAAGCAGTTTCGATTGGCGTGATGGTATAGACTTTCGAAAGGGAGTTTTGAGCATCAGGAAAAGCATGAGAATCACCCACAATAACAGAAAGCGTCAAATTATCAGGCACCGCACCAGCATCTAAATCTAAGATACCAGTTTCATCAAAGCGAATTACTCCACCGCCACTACCTACTGGAACAGGAGTTTCTGCTGCATCTTCACTGACTGATTTACTTGTTTCACCCTCACCCACACAGCCCAACATCATCAGTGTGCTGAACACAAATAGCAATACTCTAAAATACACTTCCTTGCCTCACGTTTTGAAAGTACCTAACGAAAAATAACGATTGGATTATTATTAAACAATTATTGAAAATATTACATCACAGCTAATAATAAAATCCCAGATTTAAAGAGTGAATTTATCTTAAAACGAAAAAAGCCAATGCTAAATAGCATCGGCTTGTTAAACTATCCTATCTACACTGCCAAGCTTCTAAACAGCTTGCTGAATAATTACAGTGTCAGCCTTTTTAGTGTACTGGGGCATTTTGTGGAAGTTTAAGTAACGGTACGTATCAGCAGCCGTTGCGTTAATCTTCTCTGCGTACTCTTGATACTCAGCTGGCGTTGGTAATTTACCAATGATTGCTGCAACTGCAGCAAGTTCAGCTGATGCTAAGAATACGTTTGCACCTGTACCTAAACGGTTAGGGAAGTTACGTGTAGAAGTAGAAACAACCATTGCTTTATCAGCAACACGTGCTTGGTTACCCATACACAGTGAACATCCTGGCGTTTCAATACGCGCACCTACACGGCCGTAAATACCATAGTAACCTTCGTCAGTTAACTGGTCGCGGTCCATTTTCGTTGGTGGTGCAATCCACATACGTGTTGGAAGCTGACCTTTGAAGTTATCAAGTAACTTACCAGCTGCACGGAAGTGGCCGATGTTTGTCATACAAGAACCAATGAATACTTCGTTGATTTCTTCACCTTGCACGTCAGAAAGTAAACGCGCGTCATCTGGATCGTTTGGCGCACACAGAATTGGTTCTTTAATGTCTGCTAAATCAATTTCAATGATGTGTGCATATTCAGCATCAGCATCTGCAGTCATTAATTCAGGGTTAGCTAACCACTCTTGCATCTTAGTGATACGACGCTCAATAGTGCGTACATCACCGTAACCTTCAGAGATCATCCACTTAAGCATTACGATGTTAGAGTTTAAGTACTCTTCGATTGATGCTTGTGACAGTTTAACTGTACAACCTGCAGCTGAACGCTCAGCTGATGCGTCAGAAAGTTCAAACGCTTGCTCAACGGTTAAGTGCTCAACACCTTCGATTTCTAAGACACGACCAGAGAATTCGTTGATCTTGCCTTTCTTCTCAACAGTTAATAAACCTTGCTTAATTGCATAGTAAGGGATTGCGTGTACTAGGTCACGTAATGTGATACCTGGCTGCATATCGCCTTTGAAGCGAACAAGAATTGACTCAGGCATATCTAATGGCATAACACCTGTTGCTGCAGCAAACGCTACTGCACCTGAACCCGCAGGGAAAGAAATACCCAGTGGGAAACGTGTATGCGAGTCACCGCCTGTACCTACTGTATCTGGCAGTAACATACGGTTTAACCAAGAGTGGATAACACCGTCACCTGGACGTAGTGAAACACCGCCACGGTTCATGATGAAATCAGGAAGTGTGTGGTGTGTGTTAACGTCAATTGGCTTAGGATACGCTGAAGTATGACAGAATGACTGCATTGTTAAATCGGCAGAGAAACCTAAACACGCTAAGTCTTTTAATTCGTCACGCGTCATTGGACCTGTGGTATCTTGCGAACCAACCGTAGTCATTTTCGGCTCACAGTATTGGCCAGGGCGAACACCTGCTACGCCACATGCTTTACCAACCATTTTCTGTGCAAGGGTAAAACCTTTACCTGAATCAACAAGTGCTGCAGGCTTACGGAAAATTGTTTCTTGCGCTAAACCAAGTGATGTACGTGCTTTGTCAGTTAAACCACGACCAATGATCAGAGGAATACGACCGCCCGCTTGCACTTCATCAAGGATCACGTCAGATTTAAGCTCAAACGTAGAAATTACTTCGTCAGTACCATGACGCTTAACAACACCTTGGTATGGGTAAATATCAACTTGATCACCCATATTTAATTCGTCAACGGGTAGTTCAATTGGTAACGCGCCAGAATCTTCCATGGTATTGAAGAAAATTGGTGCAATTTTACCACCTAAACATACACCACCAACACGCTTGTTAGGCACGAATGGAATGTCATCGCCCATAAACCAAAGCACAGAGTTAGTCGCTGATTTACGAGAAGAACCCGTACCCACAACATCACCTACGTACGCAAGTGGTAAGCCTTTAGCTTTTAACTCTTCAAGTTGCGAAATTGGACCAATTTCGCCTGCTTTTTCGGGATAAATACCCTCACGTTCGTTTTTAAGCATTGCTAGCGCATGTAATGGGATATCTGGACGTGACCATGCGTCTGGCGCTGGTGATAAATCGTCAGTGTTGGTTTCGCCTGTTACTTTAAATACAGTAACAGAGATTTTTTCAGCGACTGCTGGCTTGTCAGTGAACCACTCAGCATTTGCCCAAGATTCAATTACTTGTTGTGCGTATTTATTACCCGCTTGCGCTTTTTCTGCTACATCGTAGAACGCATCAAACATTAGTAATGTATGTGATAAACCCTTAGCAACGATCGGCGCAAGCGCTTCGTCGTCAAGTAGTTCAATCATAGGTGCGATGTTGTAACCACCTAGCATAGTGCCAAGTAATTCTGCTGCGTATTCTTTTGACACCAATGGCGAGCTTGCTTCATCTTTAGCAACAGCTGCTAAGAAACCCGCTTTTACGTATGCCGCGTCATCAACACCTGGTGGTACACGGTTTACTAATAGGTCTAAAATAAATCCTTCTTCGCCTGCAGGTGGATTTTTAATTAATTCAATTAGATCTGCAGTTTGTTGCGCGTCTAATGGCTTAGGTACGATACCTTGTGCAGCGCGTTGTTCAATATGTAAGCGATATTCTTGAAGCACAATAAGGCCCTCTTGGTGACGTTAAATACCTGATTAACTGTAGCATCTGTGAGAGTAGCGTCAGATATTTGTTAATAGTTCACAAATCAGTATAAGAGTTTTATTGCGTGATCCCAGCCATCAAGACTTATAGTTATTATAAAAAATGAATACCACAATAATTAAAAAGAAATTATATGAATAGTTACTTTACTGTTCAGAAGTAAAAGATGATCGCCACTTTTGCTCAATTAATACGTACTCTTGTGAGTTATGCAGATCATTTAAAGCTTGTTGTAATCGTTTTAATAAAATGGGGTTTGAATGCTTGCTAAGGGCGATATGCAATAACGGTACTCGCCCTAAATCTACAGCAGGTTCAAACTCTGACATATCAAACGCCAAAAACTTACTCAGCGCGATTAAATTATTCTTTTGCAGCACAATGACATCTACGCGCTGCTCTTTCAGTGCTGTTATTGCCTCAGGCCAGGTGCGTACCTGCATCACATTTTTAGTAGGCCATTGATATCTTGTAACAATCTCATCCATCAAATAATCATCTCTTGCGACAACAAGAGTTAAGTTACGCATAGTATTTGTGCTAACTTTCTTTTGTTTAAATGATTTTAACTGCCATAAATACAGTGAACTTTTACTTTGTAACAACGAGTTTGCAGGAAAAATTGGCCCAACCCAGAGGAAATCGTCTTCACGTTTTTGCGTGCGACGAATGGAATAAATCATCACATTTTTTTGCTGGGTCGCAATATGATAGGCACGCGACCAAGGAAGAATAAGATGCTGTGCATCTATACTTTCGCGCTTAAGTAATGCATTAACGATTTCAACCGCCACACCGTCTAACTTATCACCCGCTTTTACCTGATAGGGTGGAAAATGTTCAGTGACCACCATTTCAAGATCAGCTGCCATCAGCTTAATCGAAAACAATAAAGTTACGATAAGAGTTAAGCTATTTGTTAGCCATAAATGCCGCATTGAATTATTAATAAAAGGAAGTCATTTTCCTAATTCTAGGTGAGAGCTAGTGTAAATAAAAGAAAGCCAAGTAATGGAAATAAATAAGCAATTATGCGATTAGGCATACGGTATAAAAATGCTTTTTCCGGGTTAGTTGGGTCAACAAACAAATACACTGTTTGATTCTCATTAAGCGCATTTAAACAACTTTTATCATACTCCAAAATAACACTGTATTTTTCTTGTTCAAAACAATATTGCAGCATCATTTGTTTATCTTTAAAGCTATAAAATGGCATCAAATCTTGTAAGCCAACTAATGTGGCTTTTTCAATAGCGCAAGCACGCCAAGAGCGTTTTCGTTGACGGCACAAAAAATAATATCCCCAAGGCTCCAAGCCCCAAAGTAATATTAACCCGCCAACTAATAACAGCTCTAATTTCATGCCCATTCCCAACTTAGTTAGATAACTTATAAACGAGGTTAGCAGCCACAAGATCGCTAAGTGCCGTACCTACCGATTTAAATAATGTGATACTGTTTTCTTGCTGTCTGCCTGAAACGCGTTTAGCACATAAATCGGCTAATTCACCTTTTATTTGCTGTTGGCTAAACGCTCCTTCAGCAATCGGAATTAACAACTCCCCCGCTTCATTTAACACGTTTGTTAGGCCATCCACGTACACCTCACTTTGCGTTACCGTTTGCGTATCACACTCTCGGCAATGTTTGTGGTGGTTACCGATTAGGTCAATATGCGTACCAGCCCTGACCCTGCTGCCATCAAATAGAGGCTCAGGTGAACCTGTCGCACAACTAATTGTACAGGCGTTTGCAATCGTCTCTTTATCGGCTTGCCCAGCAACAAATGCAACGTGACTAAATTCGCTTTGTAACTGGCTAATCAAGCTACCTACCTTATCGCGATTACGGCCAATAATGGTCACTTTACGGTAATTGCGAACTGACAAATGCGCTTTAATCATATAACTGGCAAGGTTACCGCTACCAAAAAACACTAAATGTTCAGCATCTTCACGTGCTAAATAACGTGCCGCCAGTGCTGAAACCGCAGCGGTACGCCAAAGCGTCACACTGGTGCCATCCACCAGCGCAAGCGGTACACCATGCGCTCGGTCAAACAACATAATTTTTGAATATAAGGATTCAAAACCCGCCTCGCCATTTTGCGGGAAATAAGTAAAGGATTTCACCCCAATCACTTCTTCATCCCACGCAGGTAAAACGGCAAATGCATTATGAGAAGGATCACCCGGCTGCAGTTCAAACACTTGTCGCTGTGGCATTAAAAAGTTGCCTGCAAAACTAGTATTAAGTGCATTTATTAAGGCATCAAACGAGAGGCTAGATAACACCTGTTCTTTTTCAATTATTTTCATGGCGTATCCACTTAACCTCTTTCAGGTAAAATCATTTGCTTAGGAGCATGAGTCAGTAACTTATAGCCATTTTCAGAAACCAAAATATCATCCTCTAAGCGTACACCACCAAAGTTTGGAATATAAATTCCTGGTTCAATCGTAATGACATTACCGGCTTCAAGATGGTAATCACAGTTAGGTTTTATAATTGGAAATTCATGTAAAAATAATCCCACGCCATGACCTAATCCTTCGCCTGCATACTCAGCAAAGCCCGCATTTTCAATAACTCGATGACTTGCTTTCAAGGCATTGGTTGCAGCAGCACCTGCAACCACTTCAGCCATAGCTGCAGCCTGTGCATCTGCGACAGTTTGATAAACCAATTGTTGTTTTTCACTGGCTTCGCCATAAATATAACTGCGCGTCATATCTGAGCGATAACCATTAATTACTGCGCCAAAATCAAGGGTAATAAAATCACCAACTGCGAGCTTGCGATCACCCGGCATACCATGTGGTAAAGAAGCACGTTCGCCAAACAACAAAATAGTGTCAAAGCTCATGCCATTTGAGCCAAGCTTCTGCATGCGATATTCAAGCTCAAGTGCAATATCGCGCTCACTAGTTCCGGTTTTAAAGTAAGGCAAGGTTTCGTTAAGTGCTTGGTCGGCAATCGCTGCTGCAAGCTCAATTTGCTTCACTTCCCAATCATCTTTTACAGAGCGCATACGTTCAACAACACCTTGTATTGGTGTTAATTGTGCAACTGACAACACTGCATTTATCGCTTGCCAAGCCCCAACATTAATATGATCAGCTTCAAAACCGAGCTTAGCGCTTTTGTCGATAAGGCGATTAAAGCAGTGGCCTAAGGTTTCGTTATCACGATCGCGACAAATGACTTCAAAGCCTTGGCTTTCATTTGTGGCTTGCTCTGCGTAACGGTAGTCAGTGACTAAATAACCACTATTTTGATTAATCACTAAATACGCGGCATGGCCGCTAAAACCAGATAAATAGCGAATATTCTCGTAGCCAAAAATCAAAGCGCTATCGAGCTGCAAACTTGTTAATAAACTGCGAAACGTTGCTTGGCGTGATAAAAATGGGGTACTCATCGGAAAATAAATCCTGTGTTTAATGGATCGCTCGGGTCAAAATAAAAGGTGTTTTTACCCACCACATTAGCGTTCCCACTCACTTCTGGGATCACCGCCATGTAATCACCATATTCTAGTGTATCAACTACCTTAACGCTGAACTGTGAGCCTAAAATACTTTCAATCACTATTTCTTGCTGTGCTTCAATTTCGTTTTTAGCAAAGTGAATTGCTGCTCGCCCCGCTACACCCGAGCCTGTAGGGCTGCGATCTAACTCACCTTCAGCAAAAATACACACATTGCGGCTATGCGAATCTGGGTGTTCCATTTGGCTATGCGAAACAAAAATAGTGCCGTACAAGAAGCTTAAATCAGCTTCAAAAGGGTGGTTAATGTCAGTGTTGGCAATCACCGCCTGTTTAATACGCTTGCCCCAATCAATAATTTGATTGCTGTTATCTTGCTTAAGAGACAAACCAATAGCATCCGCATCAACATAGGCATAAAACGCTCCACCGTAAGCCAAGTCAAAGGTCACAGTTCCTATACCTTCAACTTCTATTTGCTGTGCTTTTAGCGCTAAGAATGAAGGCACATTTAAAAAGCGAATATCACTAATTTCACCATTATTTACGGTTACCGATGAGCGAATTTGACCACAAGGCACATCAAAATTAATTTGATTAACGCCTTCTTTTTTATTTATCACACCTGCTTCAATTGCCGCTTTAGATAACGCAATAATGGCATGGCCACACATGGTGCTGTAACCTTCGTTATGTAAAAACAACACACCCAAGTCACTGGTATCGCGCTCGGGCTCAACAATCAATGCGCCATACATATCTGCATGACCGCGCGGTTCAAACATCAAGCCTTTTCGTAAATCATCATGATTAGCTAAACAATCCTGACGTTTTGCTAAAATGGTGTCGCCTTTTAAAGTAGGAAATCCCGATGTAATAATGCGTAACGGCTCACCACCTGTGTGCATTTCTAGTGTGGTAATTTGTTGCATTGCTTTGCTTGGTTGCCAATTAGCAAACGCATTTGTGTTCATATTTAGCTTTCTATATCGAAATAAACTTTTGCATACAATATACCCTTGAAAATATTAAAATCAATATAAAGCCTACTGGAGTGCGCGATTATTATTTGAAAGGATTACTAAATGCTTTGTTTTTAATAAAATTTTCGTCAGTTAAAGTATGTAAAAATGCTACTAAGTCTTGTTTTTCTTGTTCAGATAACTGAAATCCTTTAATAAATGCACTTTTATATGGGTTTTCACGGCCATCACCGCGATACTTGCCCGTTGTAACATTTCGGCCAGCATCTGCATAAAAATCAATTACTTGCTCTAGAGTTTGTAAACTACCATCGTGCATATAAGGGGCTGTTAAGGCGATATTACGCAATGTTGGCGCTCTAAATTTGCCCATATCTTGTGGCGTTTCAGTAATCGCAAATAATCCTTGATCGCGTAACGGAAAAGCCCCTTTTCCATCAATATTATAAAGGCCTGTATTATGAAACGGGTGACGGTCTAATTGCTGTTTTTGGTGGGTCGTTGATTGCGTGAAGTTAAAACCACCGTGGCAATGGTGGCACTCTAAACGCTCAGAAAAAAACAAATCCATACCGCGAATTTCACTTGCTGTCAGTGCGTCATCCTGCATGGCGTAAGCATATTGATCAAAACGGCTTTGAAACGAAATCAAACTGCGGGTAAAACTAGCAAGCGCTTTGACAATGTGATCAAAACTAGCATCTTGTGTGCCAAAAGCACGCTCAAATAATGAATTGTACTCTGGTGTATTAAAACGTGCTAACACCACGTCTTCATACCCTGTTACTCCCATTTCGAGCGGTGTCTCACCAAATAACGGGAGCAAAATTTGCTGTTCGAGCTCAGTCATTTCAGAGTGAGCCCAAGTCAGTGTTTTATTGTAAGCAACATTCACTAAGGCCTGAGCATTGCGATGATGTAGCTCACCTGTCGAACCAATCGAAGTTGGGATCATTTCGGCAAATGCTCTATCTTGCTGATGGCATGTCGCGCAACTTTGCAATCCATTTGCTGACAAGTTTTTGTCATAAAATAAGTGTCGACCAAGTTCAACTTTGGCATCACTCATGGGGTTCGTTGAAGGTACTTGCGGTTCGGGAAAACCATCAGGTAATTGCCATTTATATGGCTTACTTGGCTCGCTACAACCCACAAGTAATAGTGCCAACAACAGTAAAAAACGACGCATATTATTCCTGATGAAATATCTTAGTTGTTAAGTTGGCAAACAATTGCTGACACGTTGGATTGTTGTGTTCACTCATACACGAACGTGAACCTCCAACTTGTTTAAACAAACGATCTAGGTCTAAAATAATTGATTTATGCGCATCGAATTGCGCTAGTTCAAACTGATAACGGTTCGGGTAAGCACACGGTGCAGACGGTGCACGTAAACGCGATACGCTTTTACAACCAGTACTGCCTAAATGGAAAGAAAACCCATCGTCGCCATCAAAGCGGAAAAACTTATGGCCTAACTGCCAACTCCAAAACATTTCACTAGTGTTAAGTGGTGATGTCGCAGTAAGTGGATTAAGGTGATTTTCATTAAACGGAACCGCCATCGAAAATGATAACTTTTTTCCATCTAAATCATCTGCCATAAGCTCAACTTGCCAACTACTTTTCTCACAGTTTGCACCAATTAAGGCCACACTTTCTGAAGAGAACTTACTTGGACTAATTGAAAGCGTATTATCCGACTGAAATTCAGAGACAAACCACATTAAATTTTGCCGCTCATCACACGCCTGTTGAACGCCATGTTGTTTAACAACAAATTCAATTTTAGTCGTAGATGGCTTTTGACATGCAAATAAAAAACTCATTAACAAAAGTATACAAAATGACCGTAGCAAGGTGGTTTACTCTCTAAATCGATTAGTTACACTGCAATACAAACAGGTACAGGATGTTATCAAAATTATGAACTCGCAGAAACTTACACTTTTAACACTTGCTTTGGCAAGTAGCATCACTAGCCTCAGTGCATTAGCCCACACCGAACATGACAAAGCACGTTTTGTTGCCACCAATGGCATGGACAAAGGGAATTGCAACAACCCAGTAAGGCCATGTAAATCCATTGCCTATGCAGTATCGCAAGCCAGTAAAGGGGACAAAGTGCTGGTGGCCAGTGGCCAATATGAGCTTAATGATGAGTCTGAACTTTTTTACTTACAAAGCGAACTCGTGCCCGTTTTTGGCGGTTTTAATCGCTTTGACCATTTTCAAGTACAGAACCCCGATATCAACAAAACACAAATCGTTGGCGCACCAATTGCACTGCATGAGACACTACAAAAAGCAGGCTTTAACGTCATTGCAGATACAAAAAGCTTAACGATTTCTAGGCAATTAAAACAAAAACTGGCACGCCACCAAGCACTATTTGAACAGCAAAGCAGCACCGCATGTGAAAATGGCCGCGCCGGCTCATTCGCATGTAACAACGTTGATTTAGTCGCGCATGTGCCATTACCAAACTTCACTTCTGGTAATGATATTTGGGGTCATGTTGATTTGAACAATGGCATTGAATACGCCATTATGGGGTTCTCCGATGGTATTCGCGTCTACAACTTATCAGACCCGACTAACCCAACATTGGTCGGGCATGTGTCAGGTAGCAACACGACATGGCGCGATATTAAAGTACTGCAATACTACGACCACTCTCTTAATGCTTATCAAGCCTATGCCTATGTTACAGCTGAAGCAAACACTGGCGTGCAGATTATTAATTTAAACAATTTACCTACATCTGTATCGCTTGCTGGCACAAACTTCACAGTCAATAGCGCGCACAATGTGTATATTAACGGTGTCGATTACAGTTTGAATCTACCACTCAACGGCCAATCTGCAAAAATGCAAATTGTTGGTTCAAACAAATATGGCGGCTCGTTTACTACCTATGATTTAACAACGCCCAACAATCCCAGCAAAAGCTTTGATATTGGTTCAACATCACGCGCAAACTACACCCATGACGCCACCAGCATGTCAATAAACGACACCCGTGCTACGCGAGATTGCGTTAATGCCAGTAGCGGTGTGTGTGATGTATTTATCGATTTTAACGAAAATGAAATTCGCATTTGGGATGCCACTCAAGCAGCCAATACTGAACGTCTAGGACAAGTAGGCTATGACGATGTTGATAGTAGCAGTCAATATATTCATTCAGGATGGTGGCACGAAAACAAACGCTACGTGTATGTGCATGATGAGTTTGATGAAAATAAAGGCGGTTTAAATACCACAGTTCGCATTCTTGATTTAGCAGATTTAACACAACCAACGATTGTTGGTAAATGGACCAGTAATAACCGCACCATAGACCACAACGGCTTTGTTAAAGGCAACCGTTATTACATGTCTAATTACGAGCGTGGTTTAACCATTTTAGATATTAGCGATCCAATCAACCCGCAAGAAGCCGGTTATTTTGATACTTTCCCATCCTCAGATAATCCATCGTTCAATGGTGCATGGGGCACTTACCCTTACTTACCTTCAGGCAATATCTTAATCAGCGATATCAATAGTGGCTTATACATTGTTAAAGACAACTCTCGCAATAACAGTGCGAATGCTGGATTTGAAAGCACTGATTTAATTGCAGAACGCGGTGACGAACTGCGTATTGCTATCAACAAACCGACGGCACTAAGCGAAGAAGCAACCATTGAGTTTGAGGTTATAAATGGCAGCGCACAACTTGAAAGCGATATGTTACTTCATAATAACACTCAGACATTAAAATGGGATGAAAACGATACTACCCCAAAAGTTATTGGTATGGCACTTAAAGATAATGGAGAGACCTTACTTAAAGACTTTTATATACGCCTCCACAACGCATCGAGCAATCTTGAAATCGGTGATAACCGAATTATGAAAGTCACCATTAATGGCCTTGCCAGCCAAGGCAAAGTTGGTTTTGTTCAAACAAGCCGCACCTTCTCTGAAAAAACGGGTGACGTAAATATTGAATTAAGCCGCATGGGTGGCAGTCGCGGCCAAATTACCTTTGACTACCAAGTTGAATACCTAACAGCGAGCAGCGACGATATTGCTCTTGAAAATGGCACTGTAACTTGGGCTAAGGGCGACACTGCCAATAAAACCATTGCATTTAGCATTACAGACGATCAAAAAATTGAAGATGCTGAACGCTTTATTATCAAACTCACTAATAATGATGACAGTTTGTTAAGCAATCAACAGATTGAAATCACCATTTCAGATGATGACAGCAACAGCGCGCCTGAGGTTTATGCAGGTAACGATATTGAACTGGCAACAAATGCATCAACGGTATTAAATGCTGCAACTGCTAGCGATGATCGCACTGAGCAACTGACTTATCAGTGGCAATTTGTCTCTGGTGTTACAATTAATATTAGCAATACAGATAGCTTAACGCCTAGCGTTTCTGCCACTAGTGAAGCTGGAAGTGCCGTAGTTTCATTTACAGCAACCGATGAACATGGCTCCAGCAGCAGTGATAAATTATCCATTACCGTTGTCGCACCAGTTGCGTCACCAGAGCCTGAAAAATCAAGTTCATCCAGCGGTAGTTTACCCGTTTACTTATTATTCCTGATGTCGCTGTTAGCAATTCGTAGAAGGTAAAACTATTAGGTCTATTGACTTAAAAAAAGCGCCAATTGGCGCTTTTTTACTTTATGTTGGGAAGTGTTTATTTTTTATTGCGATACAACAGGTAATAAGCACAAGGTAATACCAACATACTAACCAGTGGGCTTATCACCATCCCCCCCAGCATTGGCGCTGCAATTTTTTGCATCACTTCACTGCCTGTGCCGCCACCTAACATAATCGGTGTTAAACCAATTACGATAGTCAGTACCGTCATCGCTTTAGGGCGTACCCGTTGAACCGAGCCCTGTTTAACGGCAGTTAAAATATCCTTATGTTGCTTTAACGCCTGATTGAGATAAATCAGCATCACGACACCAAATTCAGCCGCAACCCCAGCGAGGGCAATCATACCTACCGCAACCGCAACAGATAACTGATAATCCAGCAAGTAAACAAACCACAACGACCCAGCCAGTGCCACCGGCAGTGTTAACATCACTAACGTTGCCTGCAGTGATGAGTTAAACGCAAGGTAAAGAATGATAAAAATAATCGCCAAGGTAATTGGGATCAGCAATTCCAATTTACTGGTAACCCGCTCCATATACTCATACTGGCCTGAAAAACGAATGCTGTGCTTGGCAGGCAACACTAACTCATTATCCAGTGCCACTTTGGCAGCCGCAATATAATCACCAATAACCGTATCTGGCGCTAAATCGACAAATGTCCACGCAATAAAACGGCCATTTTCGCTTTTAATCATCGCTGGGCCATCTTTAATTTCAATATCAGCGACCTGCTCTAGCGTGACCCACGCCCCCGTTGGTGATAAAAATGGTAATGTTTTTAACTCTTCAATTTGATCACGATAACGGCGTGGGTAGCGCAAATTAATTGGAAAGCGTTCTTTGCCCTGCACCGACTGCCCAATACTCGCACCACCTAATGCATATTTTACTAACGTTTGGATGTCCGCAATATTCAAACCATATTTTGCTGCGTCTTTGCGTCTTGGCGAAATATCAATATAACGTCCTGACTGCGCCCGCTCAGCATATGCCGATAAGGTACCCGGAACATCCGCTAAAATGCGCTCCACATCACGACCTATTTGCTCAATTTGCGCTAAATCATCGCCCGAGATTTGAATGCCAACTGGAGTTTTAACACCAGTTGATAACATATCAATTCGGGTTTTAATCGGTTGCACCCAGGCATTGGCAAGCCCCGGAAAATTAACACTTGCTTGCAACTCAGCAATAATGGTTTCAAGGGTGACTCCTTCGCGCCACTCACTCTTTGGTTTTAACTGAATGGTGGTTTCAAGCATGGTTAGCGGCGCAGGATCGGTTGCGGTTTCTGCGCGGCCTACTTTACCAAATACGCTAAGTACCTCGGGTTGAGTTTTAATTAAGCGGTCGGTTTGTTGCAGAATTTCACCCGCTTCTGCGATGGAAACTCCCGGCAGCGTGGTTGGCATATAGAGTAAGTCTCCCTCTTCCAGCTCAGGCATAAACTCACTGCCTAATTTAGAAAGCGGGTAATAACCTGATGCCGCAATCACAATAGCAACCAACAGCGTAAATTTAGGTACTTTTAAGCACAGGTCTAAAATCGGGCGGTATATTGCTACTAATGCGCGAGTAAGGTAGTTATTTTGCTCATCTGGAATATTACCACGTACTAAATACCCCATTAACACAGGCACTAACGTCACGCTTAATAGTGCCGCAGCCGCCATCACAAAGGTTTTAGTATAGGCAAGCGGACTAAATAGTTTGCCTTCTTGTGCTTCAAGAGCAAACACCGGCATAAAGCTCACTGTGATTAAAATAAGCGAGAAGAAAAGCGCAGGCCCTACTTCCACAGCCGCTTTACTTACTAACTGCCAATGTGCTTTTCCCTTAGCGTTTTCGCCAGTTTCAGCCCGATAATGCTCAAGGTGTTTATGACAGTTTTCTACCATCACAATGGCAGCATCAACTAAGGCACCTATTGCGATTGCAATGCCCCCTAAGCTCATAATATTGGCATTAATGCCCATTAAGCGCATTAAAATAAAGCCCGCTAATACCGCTAATGGTAAACAAATCACAGCTACTAGCGTTGAGCGTGCATGCATTAAAAACACTAAGCACACCAAGGCAACCACAATCATTTCTTCCATCAGTTTGGACTGTAAATTTTCAACCGAACGTTCAATTAAGTTTGAGCGATCGTAAACCGTTACAATCTCAACACCTTCAGGCAAGCTCGGTGTAATTTGGGCAATTTTCGCTTTTACATTGGCAATGGTTGTTAGCGCATTTTCGCCATCTCGCATCACCACAATGCCACCAACAACTTCACCTTCACCATTTAATTCAGCAATGCCTCGGCGCATCTGCGGGCCTAAACGAATAGTTGCAACATGTTCAAGTAATAATGGGCTTCCATCATCGTTAATGATGCCAAGGGGAATGGCTTTAAATGCAGCTAAATCGGTTAAAAAGCCGCGACTGCGCACCATGTATTCAGCTTCTGCCATTTCAAGTACCGAGCCGCCCACCTCACTATTGGCATTTTCGATTGTTGACTTTACCTGTGTGAGTGTTA